>NZ_JBAMDH010000043.1:0-37269 GCF_036961685.1 Massilia sp. DD77 | reverse complement strand
AACATCCAATGTTGTCCTCAAGCACAACCTAAATTGTCCCCGCGTCCTCCCCCTGGACCGAGTAAACTACCGCTTTAGTAAAAGTCATCACAGAAAGTCACCCATGTCCGACACCCCCCTCCCGACGTTTGCCGACCTGAACATCTCCGCCCCGGTGCTGAAAGCGCTGAAGGAGGTCGGCTACGAGACCCCGTCGCCGATCCAGGCCGCCACGATTCCCCTGCTGCTGGCCAACCGCGACGTGCTCGGGCAGGCCCAGACCGGCACCGGCAAGACGGCGGCCTTCGCGCTGCCGATCCTGTCGCGCATCGACATCAAGCAGCAGGCGCCGCAGGCGCTGGTGCTGGCGCCCACGCGCGAGCTGGCGATCCAGGTCGCTGAAGCCTTCCAGAGCTACGCCGCCCACATCAAGGGCTTCCACGTGCTGCCGATCTACGGCGGCCAGAGCTACGGCCCGCAGCTGTCCAGCCTGCGCCGCGGCGTGCACGTCGTCGTCGGCACCCCCGGCCGCGTGATCGACCACATCGAGAAAGGCTCGCTCGACCTGTCCCAGGTGAAGACCCTGGTGCTGGACGAGGCCGACGAGATGCTGCGCATGGGCTTCATCGACGACGTCGAGCGCATCCTGCAGCAGACCCCGGAAGGCCGCCAGACCACGCTGTTCTCGGCCACCATGCCGCCGGCGATCAAGCGCATCGCCAAGACCTACCTGGCCGATCCGGCCGAAGTGACGGTGGCCGCCAAGACCGGCACCGCCGAGAACATCACCCAGCGCTACTGGCTGGTGGCGGGCATGCACAAGCTCGACGCGCTGACCCGCATCCTGGAAGCCGAGCCCTTCGACGGCATGATCATCTTCGCCCGCACCAAGCTGGGTACCGAGGAACTGGCCACCAAGCTGCAGGCACGCGGCTTCGCCGCCACCGCCATCAACGGCGACATGGCCCAGCAGCAGCGCGAGCGCACCATCGAGCAGCTCAAGAACGGCAAGATCGACATCCTGGTCGCCACCGACGTGGCCGCGCGCGGCCTGGACGTGGAGCGCATCAGCCACGTGATCAACTACGACGTGCCGTCCGACCCGGAAAGCTATACCCACCGCATCGGCCGTACCGGCCGCGCGGGCCGCAGCGGCGACGCCATCCTGTTCATCACCCCGCGCGAGCGCGGCCTGCTGAAGGCGATCGAGCGCGCCACCCGCCAGCCGGTGGCGCCGCTGACCCTGCCGACCGTGAAACAGGTCAACGAAGTGCGCATCTCGCGCTTCAAGGACCAGATCCGCACCACCCTGGCCGAGGGCGGCCTGGACGTGTTCCGTTCGCTGATCGAGGACATCGAGCGCGAGGACAACGTGCCGGCGGTCGACATCGCCGCCGCGCTGGCCAAGCTGGCGCGCGGCGACGAGCCGCTGCTGCTGGAAAAGCCGGACCGCGAGGCGCGTCCGGAGCGTACCGAACGGGCCGAACGCCCAGAGCGCGAGTGGGAAGAGCGTCCCGCGCGTCCGGCGCGCGAGCCGGGCTTCAAGAAGGAGCGCGTGGCGCGCGACGCCGAGCCGGGCATGGCGACCTACCGCATCGAGGTCGGCTACGCGCACGGCGCCAAGCCGGGCAACATCGTCGGCGCGATCGCCAACGAAGCGGGCATTCCGTCGAAGCTGATCGGCCGCATCGAGATCTATGACGACTACTCGACCCTGGACCTGCCGGACGACATGACGCCGGAACTGGTCCAGCACCTGAAGGGCGTGTGGGTGGCGGGCCGCCAGCTCGCGATCACGCGCGACGGCGAGGAGGCGCCGGCGGCGGCTGCGCCGAAGAAGAGCTTCGGGGCGAAGGGCGGGGATCGCCGCGTGGCCGAGAAGGCCGCGGGCAAGAAGCCGCATCGCAAGGGTGGGGCGCCGAAGGGCGAGTAAGGCACTGAGTGCGGGCTGAAGCGGCGCTGAATAAAGCGCTGCGCATGCATTACCACCGCACTCAAACAACGTCATCCCGGCGAAGGCCGGAACAATGCCACTGGCATTGTTCCGTCCAAGTTTGCGTGCTCCGCCACTACCGTTAAGCGTTAGTGGCGCGCAACGAACTTAGGTTCCGGCCTTCGCCGGAAGTCGTAGGCGCCAGTGGCGCGTACGACGGTTTTGAGGTTACGGGTGCTGAGCGACGTTACTTGTTGCTGCTGCTCGCGACCTTGGTCTCCGCCGGCGCAAACATCCACAGCAGCGCCTCGCGCAACTCGCCCGCCCAGAACGCCTCGTTGTGCTCGGCCCCCGGCACGATCTTCAGCACCGTATTCGCGGCCGGGTGCCCGCTCTTGCGCACCACCTCGGCCATGCGCTTGACGTCGGATACCATCTCCCGTCCTTCCTTCCCGCCCATCAGCAGGTAGACGCGCGCGTCCTTCGGCGCCGGCTTCTGCGCCACGAAGTCGAACGCGGGCCGGGCCGTCCAGTAGGCCGGCGAGAACACGCCCGCCTTGCTGAACACCTCCGGATACTGCACCAGCGCGTAGTGCGAGGCCAGCCCGCCCATCGAGCTGCCCATGATCGCCGTGTTGGCGCGGTCCGGCAGGGTGCGGTATCTGGCGTCGATCAGCGGCTTGAGCGTCTTGACCACGAAGTCCGTGTATTCCTTGCCTTCCGCCGCGCCGAAGCGCGGGTTGCTCCAGGCGTTCAGTTCCGTCATGCGCTTTTCCTGGCCGTTGTCGATGCCGACCACGATCAGTTCCAGCTTGCCTTCCCTGGCCAGCGCGTCCAGCGTCTCGTCGACCTTCCACTCGCCGGCGTAGGCGGTGGCCGTGTCGAACAGGTTCTGGCCGTCGTGCATGTAGAGTACGGGGTAGCGCTTGCCGGACGTCGCATAGCCCGGCGGCAGATACATGCGGACCTGGCGCTGGCGGTTCAGGCCCGGCATGTCGAGCTGTTCCGCCAGCAGGCTGACGCCGGGCAGGGCGGTCGAGGCCTTGGCCGGCTCGGGTTTGTCGGCGGCGCCGGCGGAAAGGGAGGCGCACAGCGCGGCGGCCAGGGACAGCGGAACCAGAATAGTGCGGAAGCGTCGCATGCAGTGTCTCCTTGATCAGTTTTATCATGTTGTTTAACTACACAGATGGGTATGATGACATCGGTGTAGCGCCAATTCTACTATGGAGACTTCTCGATTGACACTCAGAAATCACCATGTTATTTTGCTACAGATACGCTGGCTGGATCGACTAAAGGCCGGCCCCACCGCACAACGCACCACCTAAAGGAGAGCCCGGCGCCTAGCCGGGCCAGATCGGGGACACACATGGATATGCAAACCAGCGTGCTCAAGCCGCGCCTGTCGTTCTGGCAGCTGTGGAACATGAGCTTCGGCTTCTTCGGCATCCAGTTCGGCTTCGCGCTGCAGAACGCCAATACCAGCCGCATCTTCGCCACGCTCGGCGCCAATCCCGACGACCTGGCCCTGTTCTGGCTGGCCGCGCCGGTCACCGGCCTGCTGGTCCAGCCCATCATCGGCTACCTCAGCGACAACACCTGGCACCCGAAGTGGGGCCGCCGCCGTCCCTTCTTCTTCATCGGCGCCGTGCTGGCGGCGATCGCCCTGTTCCTGATGCCGAATTCCGCCACCCTGTGGATGGCCGTGGCCGTGCTGTGGCTGATGGACGCCGCCATCAACGTCTCGATGGAACCCTTCCGCGCCTTCGTGGGCGACAAGCTGGACGCCTCGCAGCAGACCGCCGGCTACGCGATGCAGACCTTCTTCATCGGCTGCGGCGCCGTGATCGCTTCGCTGCTGCCGACCATCTTCGAATCGATGGGCGTGTCGAACGCCGCCGTGGGCGGCATGATTCCGGACACCGTGCGCTATTCCTTCTATGCGGGCGGCGCCGTGTTCTTCCTGGCCGTGACCTGGACCGTGCTCACCGCCGACGAGCTGCCGCCGGCCGACCTCGAAGGCTTCCGCAAGGAACGCCAGCAGACGCGCGGCCTTGGCCATGCCTTCAAGGAAATCGTCGGCGGTTTCGGCAAGATGCCGCGCACCATGGTGCAGCTGGCCTTCGTGCAGTTCTTCACCTGGATCGCCCTGTTCGCGATGTGGATCTACACGGGCAGCGCCATCGCCGACAACGTCTACGGCACCACCGACGCCCAGTCGACCGCCTACCAGGACGCCGGCAGCTGGGTCGGCATCATGTTCGCGGTGTATAGCGGCGTGTCGGCCCTGGCCGCCTTCATCCTGCCGGTCTTCGCCCGCGCCACCAGCCGCAAGACCGTGCACGCCGTGTGCCTGGCGGTGGGCGGCCTGAGTCTGGCGAGCGTCTTCCTGATCCACGACAAGCACGCGCTGGTGATCCCGATGATCGGCGTCGGCCTGGCCTGGGCCTCGATCCTGACCATGCCCTACGCGATCCTGGCGGGTTCGCTGCCGGCCAAGCGCATGGGTTACTTCATGGGACTGTTCAATTTCTTCGTCGTGATCCCGCAGATCGTCAGCGGCCTGCTGCTGGGCTTCGTGACGAAGCATTTCTTCGGCGGCCACACGGTCAAGACCCTGATGCTGGGCGGCGTCTGCATGCTGGTGGCGGCGGTCCTGACCCTGTTCGTGACCGACAAGGCCGCGCCGGTCAAAAGCGGCGCCTAAACCCTGCGCCATCCATTTTGCTCCTGTCGTATCGTAACGTTTTACTAACATCACGCTCGATCCAGCCATCGTGATGCAACGTTTCATAGACAGGAGCACAGCATGACCATCCAGACCGTCGCGACCACGCCGTTCGCCGGGCAGCGCCCCGGCACGTCTGGCCTGCGCAAGAAAGTGAGCGAGTTCCAGCAGCCCGCTTACCTCGAGAATTTCGTCGAAGCCATCTTCCTGACCCTGGGCGAGGGCGCCGGACGCACCCTGGTGGTGGGCGGCGATGGCCGCTACTTCAACCGCCAGGCGGTGCAGACCATCCTGCGCATGGCCGCCGCGCACGGCATCGAGCGGGTGCTGGTCGGCCGCGGCGGCATCCTCTCCACGCCGGCCGTCAGCTGCGTGATCCGCAAGCACGCGGCCTTCGGCGGCATCGTGCTCTCGGCCAGCCACAATCCGGGCGGCCCGGACGGCGACTTCGGCATCAAGTACAACATCGAGAACGGCGGTCCCGCGCCCGAGAAGATCACCGAGGCGATCTTCGCCAACACGCAGATCCTCCAGGCCTACCGCATCAGCGACGCGCCCGCGGTCGACCTCGACACGCTGGGGACGACCCGCATCGAGAACATGCGCGTGGAAGTGATCGACCCGGTCGCCGACTACGCCGAACTGATGGCCCGCCTGTTCGACTTCGACGCCATCCGCGCCCTGTTCGCGCGCGGCTTCACGATGCGCTTCGACGCCATGCATGCGGTCTCGGGACCCTATGCGCACGCCATCCTCGAAGGCATGCTGGGCGCGCCCGCCGGCACCGTCATCAACGGCACGCCGCGCGAGGACTTCGGCGGCGGCCATCCGGACCCGAACCCGGTCAATGCGGCGGAACTGATCGCGCTGATGAACGGCCCTGATGCGCCCGATTTCGGCGCCGCCTCGGACGGCGACGGCGACCGCAACATGATCGTCGGCCGCCGCCTGCCGGTCACGCCCTCGGACAGCCTGGCCATCATCGCCGCCAACGTCACCGTGGCGCCGGGCTACAAGGGCGGCATCGCCGGCATCGCGCGCTCGATGCCGACCTCCACCGCCGCCGACCGCGTGGCCGATGCGCTCGGCATTTCCTGCTTCGAGACGCCCACCGGCTGGAAGTACTTCGGCAACCTGATGGACGCCAACCTGGTCGCCCTGTGCGGCGAGGAGAGCTACGGCACCGGCTCGCACCATATCCGCGAGAAGGACGGGCTGTGGGCCGTGCTGTTCTGGCTCAACCTGCTGGCCGCCAGCGGCAAGAGCGTCGAGCGGATCGTGCACGAGCACTGGGCCCGCTTCGGCCGCAACTACTATTCGCGCCACGACTACGAAGCGGTCGACGCCGGGGCCGCCGACGGCTTGATGACGGCGCTGCGCGACCAGCTCCCGGAGCTGGCCGGCCGCATGCTGGACGGCCACCACGTGGCCGAGGCCGACGACTTCGTCTACAACGATCCGGTCGACGGCTCGGTCGCCACGCGCCAGGGCATCCGCATCATCATGGGCGACGGTTCGCGCATCGTGTTCCGCCTGTCCGGCACCGGCACCGAGGGCGCCACCATCCGCCTCTACCTCGAACGCTACGAACCCGATCCCGCGCGCCACGACCTCGACACCCAGGAAGCCCTGGGAAGCCTGGCGCGGATCGCCGACGAGATTTCCGGCCTGCGCCGGCGCACCGGCCGCGCCCAGCCGTCCGTGATCACCTGACCATCCACCCACCCACCACAGGAACCCGCATGAAACTTCCCGTCCTTGCCGCCTCCCTGCTGCTCGCCTTCGGCGCCGTCCACGCGCCGCTGGCGACGGCCCAGACCGCGCCCAATGCCGCATCCGCAGCCCGGGGCAAGCCTTTCGTTTGGGAGAACGCGACCGTCTACTTCCTGCTGACGGACCGCTTCAACAACGGCAATCCGGCGAACGACGGGGCCTATGGCCGCAAGCAGGACGCGGCCAAGCTGCGCGGTTTCATGGGCGGCGACCTGGCCGGTGTCACGGCCAAGATCCGCGAAGGCTACTTCAGGAACCTGGGCGTGGACGCGATCTGGATCACGCCGCCGGTGGAGCAGATCCACGCCGGTACCGACGAGGGAACCGGCAAGAGCTATGGCTTCCATGGCTACTGGGCCAAGGACTTCACGGCCATCGACGCCGCGCTGGGCACCGAGGAAGACATGCGCACCCTGGTCGACACCGCGCACGCCAACGGCATCCGCGTGATCCTGGACGTGGTGATGAACCACACCGGACCGGTCACGGAGCAGGACCCGGTGTGGCCGTCCTCATGGGTGCGCACCGCGCCCAAGTGCACCTACAAGGATGCGCGCACGACCCAGGACTGCACCCTGGTGGACAACCTGCCGGACTTCCTCACCCACAGCAACGCCAAGGTCGCGCTGCCGCCGCAACTGGCGGCCAAGTGGAAGAAGGAAGGGCGCTACGAGCGCGAGGTGAAGGAACTCGACGACTTCTTCAAGCGCACCGGCTACCCGCGCGCGCCGCGTTACTACCTGATCAAGTGGCACGCCGACTGGGTGCGCAAGTATGGCTTCGACGGCTTCCGCGGCGACACCGTCAAGCACACCGAGGCGGGCGTGTGGAAGGAGCTCAAGAAGGAAGCCAGTCTCGCCTTTGAGGACTGGAAGAAGGCCAATCCGTCCAAGCGCCTGGGCGACACGCCGTTCTGGATGGTGTCCGAGGTCTACAACTATGCGATCCACCACGGCCACCAGTTCGACCTGGGCGGCAAGGACATGGTCGACTACCTGGCCAACGGCTTCGACAGCATGATCAACTTTTCGATGAAGTCGGACGCGGCCCAAGGCTACGAGAAGCTGTTCTCGAGCTATTCCAGCATCCTGAACGGCGACATGAAGGGCTATTCGGTGCTGAACTACCTCAGCTCGCACGATGACGGCGGCCCCTTCGATCCGCTGCGCGAACGTCCTTTCGAAAGCGCCAACAAGCTGCTGCTGGCGCCGGGCGCGGCCCAGATCTACTATGGCGACGAGACCGCGCGCCTGCTCAAGATCGAGGGGGCGGTGGGCGACGCCACCCTGCGTTCCTTCATGAACTGGGACGAGCTGGCCGCCAACGCGCGGCGCGGCACCACGCGCGTGGCCGAGGTGCACGAGCACTGGGCGCGCCTGGGACGCTTCCGCGCCGCGCACCCGGCGGTGGGGGCGGGCGTGCACCAGATGATCCATCACAGCCCGTACACCTTCAAGCGCACCTGGAGCAAGGATGGCGTGAGCGATCGCGTCGTGGTCGCGCTCGACCTGCCGGGCGACAAGGCGGTGCCGATCCCGGTCGGCGGTGTCTTCAACGACGGCCAGAGCGTGCGCGACGCCTACACAGGCAAAAGCGCCGTGGTCAAGGACGGCAAGGTGCAGTTCGACACCCCGGCCCCGGTCGCGCTGATCGCCCAGGATTGAGGGCAACCCGGCAGTAAGCCGGCGCGTGTCCACGGTGCGCGCCATCCGGGAAAATGCTGCTAAGCTTAGGCTAAATCAGTGTTCTCGGGTAACCATTTATCACATTGGTAAATGCGAGGCGGGTGGCCGGATGCGTGAAGACAGGAATGCGGGATCGGCGTACAGCCGGGTTGAGGAGGTGGACGAGAATGCGACGGCGTCGGGCGCCGCCATCTCGGCCGAGGATGGGGGCGCGCTGGCGTCCGGCGCGCGCCTGCTGTATCCGCCAGTCGTATCCAACGACGCCCTCCTGCTCGATCCCCCGGATCCCAAGCTCGACTGCATCACCCGCCTGGCGGTGATGGCGGCCGGCGCCGACATCGGGGGCATCAGCCTGATGTTCCAGTCGCAGATCTGGCTGCCCTCGCGCATCGGCATGAGCACCCAGCTCATGCCGCGCTCGGGCTCCTTCTGCAGCCGTGCGGTCGAGGCGGCCGGGGGCTATTTCGAAGTGCACGACGCCCTGCAGGACCCGCGCTTCGCCGACAATCCCCTGGTGACGGCGCCGCCGCATTACCGCCACTACGCGGCCGTACTCCTCAAAGGGCCAGGCAACCACTTGCGAGGCACCTTGTGGGTGATGGGGCGCACCCCGCGCACCCTCGCCATCGCCCAGGCCTCCCAGCTCACGCTGCTGGCGCGCATCGCCGCCGACATGCTCGAGCTGCGCTATTGCGAACCGACCACCGGCATGTTCAACCGCACGGTCTTCCTGCACCACCTCGGGCGCCTGCTGGCGCATGGCAGCGGCGCCACCACGATCGGCTACATCGACCTGAACGCCTTCCGCCAGGTGAACGGGATGTTCGGCCGCGCGGCCGCCGACCGCCTGCTGATGATGCTGGGCGAGCGGCTCGAGGCATGGGACGGCGACGGCACCCTGCTGGCCCACCTGGGCGGCGACAAGTTCGCCTTCGCGCTGCCCTCGACGACGGAGCGGCACGAGGAAAAGATCCGGCGCCTGTGCGTGCTCATCGACCAGCCTTTCGACCTGGGCGACGGCTACCGCCAGACCATGCACGCCCGGATCGGCCTGCGGCGCCAGCAGGCGCCCTGGCAGGGACCGGCCGCCGAGCTGCTCGACGCCGCCGACACGGCCGCCTCCTCGGCCTCGCGCAACACCGGCACCAGCGTGGTGTGCGAATACGACAACGCGCTGGTGGCGCGCACCCGCCTGCGCTACGAACTGCGCGAGGTGATCCGCGGCGACCGCCGCCACGGCCTCCTCGACGTCCACTACCAGCCCCAGATCGACGTGGCCGCCGGGCGCCTGATCGGCATGGAAGCGCTGGTGCGCTGGCGCCATCCCGAATTCGGCCTGGTCGCTCCGGGCATGTTCGTGCCCGAGGCCGAGCGCTCGGGCGGCATCGTCGACCTCGACCTGCGGGTGCTGGAACTGGTGTGCCGCGACCTGGGCGCCTGGCGCGCCCGCGGGCTGGAGCTGGCGCCGGTGTCCCTGAATTTTTCACGCCTGTCGCTGATGCATGCCGACATCCTGCCGCGCATGGCCGCCGTGCTGCAGGCGACCGGCGTGCCCGGGGAGCTGCTCGAACTCGAGGTCACCGAGAGCGTGCTGCTCGATACGCTGCAGCCGCTGCACGCGCGCATCGGCGAATTGCGCGGGCTGGGCGTGCGCATCGCGGTGGACGATTTCGGCATCGGTTCGTCCAATCTCGACGCGCTCGACAACTTCCATTTCGACCGCCTCAAGGCCGACCGCCAGTTCGTCCACGGCGTCGCCAGCGACCGCAAGAAGGCGGGCCTGTTCTCGCTTATCCAGGGCATCGCCGGCGTGTTCGATGCGGAACTGGTGTGCGAGGGGCTGGAGGACGAGGCCGACATGGCCTGGCTGCTCGACCGCGGTGCGCACTGCGTGCAGGGCTGGCTGTTCAGCCGCGCGCGGCCGGCGGACGAGATCGAGCGGGTGCTGCTGCGCTTCCAGGAGGCGCGGGGGAGGACGCTGTCGGTGGAGGAGGTGAGGGGGATGCTGGGGTAGGGCATTTGGCTGCTCAAGCAAACTTAGGTTCCCGCCTTCGCGGGAATGACGGGGAGGCGTAACGGGCTACGAGATTTTTGATGACCTGCAGCGTAAAAACGTCGTTTCGGCGAAGGCCGGAACCTAAGTTTGCCCGCACATCCATAGCGTAACCTAGCAACCCCACCGGTTTTTCATCCCCCCGATCAATGGTATCCTGTCGCGATGACCGTTGAACCCAACACCGAACTGAAACCCACCCGCGCGGCCTTTGCCGACGGCCCGCGCCTGCTGGCCGATATCGGCGCCACCCATGCGCGTTTTGGCCTCGAAACCGCGCCCGGCGTGCTGAGCAAGGTCGCCGTGCTGCGCTGCGACGACTACGCCGGCATCGTCCCGCTTCTGGAAGCCTACCTGGCCCAGATCCAGGGCACGCGCATCACCCACGCGGCCTTTGCGCTGGCCAACCCGATCAGCGGCGACACCATCCGCATGACCAACCGCGACTGGCAGTTCTCGACCGACGAGGTGCGCCGCACGCTCGGCCTGTCGACGCTCCTGATCGTGAACGACTTCACCGCGCTGGCGATGGCGCTGCCGGGCTTCAAGCCCACCGACCTGCTGCAGATCGGCGGCGGCGAGCCGCAAAGCCATGCGGTGGCCGGCCTGCTCGGTCCCGGCACCGGCCTGGGGGTGTCGGGCGTGATCCCGACCATGGACGGTTTCGTCACCCTCGGTTCCGAAGGCGGCCACGTCAACTTCGCGCCGGCCGACGAGCGCGAGTTCGCGATCCTGCAATACGCCTGGCGCGAATGGCAGCACGTCTCGAACGAGCGCCTGATCTCCGGCCCCGGCATGGAAATCATCCACCGTGCGCTGGCCCAGCGCAACGGCGTCGACGCGCCGCCGCGCGACGCCGCCGCCATCGTCTCCGGCGCACTGGAAGGCAAGGACCCGCTGTGCCTGGAAGTGCTGGAATGCTTCTGCGGCATGCTGGGCGGCGCCGCGGCGAACCTGGCGGTGACCCTGGGCGCCTTTGGCGGCATCTTCATCGGCGGCGGCATCGTGCCGCGCATCGCCGAATGGTTCGCCACGTCGCCGTTCCGCGCCCGCTTCGAAGCCAAGGGCCGCTTCACGCAATACCTGGCGCAGATCCCGACCTACGTCATCATGACCCCGAACCCGGCCCTGTACGGCGTGTCGGCGATCCTGTCCGAACACCTGCGCGGCCGCAGCGGCGCCAACACCCTGATGGACCGTGTGCAGCAGCTGCGCCACGAACTTTCTCCGGCCGAGCAGCGCGTCGCCGCCCTCGTCATCGAGCATCCGCGCAAGGTGCTGTCCGAGCCGATCGCCGAGATCGCGCGCCTCGCGGATGTCAGCCAGCCGACCGTGATCCGCTTCTGCCGCTCGCTCGGCTTCCAAGGCCTGGCCGAATTCAAGCTCAAGTTCGCCGGCAGCCTGACCGGCACCATCCCGGTGCGCCACAGCCAGGTGCGCATGAGCGACAGCACCCACGACCTGTCGGCCAAGGTGATCGACAACACCGTGTCGGCGATTTTGAAGTTCCGCGACCAGCTCGACGTGCACGCCATCGACCGCGCCATCGAGATCCTGCGCCGCGCGCGCCGGGTCGAGTTCTACGCGATGGGTAATTCGCGCGTGGTGGCGCTGGACGGCCAGCACAAGTTCTTCCGCTTCCGCATTCCGGCCGCGCTGTATGGCGACTCGCACCTTCTGAACCTGGCGGCGGGTCTGCTGGGACCGGGCGACGTGGTGATCGCGATCTCCACCGCGGGCCAGCTGCCCGAGCTGCTGGAAGCGGTCGACACCGCGCGCGCCGCCGGCGCCGAAGTCATCGCCATCACCAGCAGCAAGTCGCTGCTGGCGAAGAAGGCCAACGTCTGCCTGGCGGTCGACCACAGCGAGGACAGCACGACCTTCCTGTCGATGATCTCGCGCATCCTGCAGCTGCTCCTGATCGACATCATGTCGGTCGGGATCTCGCTCGGCGCGCAAGGCGAGGGCGGCCAGGCCGACATCGAAGAGCGCAGGCTCTTGATTTCGCACCTGGACATCTGAAGCGCGGGCGCCTGCCCGCGCTGCATGAACGGCGCACCGCTGCGGCGCCGGTCATCGTTTCGTCACATCCAGCCTTTAGATTCGCTGCACGATCAACTCGATGGAGTCCACCGTGCAGCAATGCTTCCCGCAATTCCTTTCACGTTTGATGCCCTGCCTGGCGGCGGCCGTCCTCATGGGCGGCTGCGGCAGCGATGATGGCCGCGACCTGCTGAATCCCGGCGCCGCCTGGCCGCCCGCGCCGACCGTGACCGGCCACCGCGGCGCGTCCGCCTTGCGCCCCGAGCACACGCTGGCGGCTTACCAGAAGGCGATCGAGGACGGCGCCGACGTGGTCGAGCCCGACCTCGTCGCCACCAGGGACGGTGTGCTGGTGGCGCGCCACGAGAACGAGATCTCGGGCACCACCAACGTGGCGACACTGTCGCAGTTCGCGTCGCGCAAGACCACCAGGACCATCGACGGTGTGGCCGTCACCGGCTGGTTCACCGAGGACTTCACGCTGGCCGAACTCAAGACCCTGCGCGCCCGCGAACGCATTCCCGCCAACCGCCCGGCCAACGTGGCCTACAACGACCAGTTCGAGATCCCGACCCTGCAGGAGGTGATCGACCTGGTGCGGCGCGAGAGCGAGGCGCGCAACAAGGTGATCGGCCTGTACCCGGAGACCAAGCACCCGACCTACTTCAAATCGATCGGCCTGCCGCTGGAAAGGCGCCTGGTCGATACCCTGGCGGCGAACGGCTACCGCGGCAAGGAGGCGGCGGTGTTCATCCAGTCCTTCGAGACCGCCAACCTGAAGGAGTTGCGCGGGATGACGCAGATGCGCCTGGTGCAACTGCTCGACAGCCCGGCGAACGCGCCGTATGACTTCGTCGCTGCCCGCAATGGCCGGACTTATGCGGACCTGGTGACGCCGAGCGGCCTGAAGGAGATTGCGGCCTATGCGGATGTGGTGTCGCCCTACAAGGAAATCATCATTCCGCGCACGAGCGCCAATGAGCTGGGGACGCCGACCCGTTTCGTGGCCGATGCGCACGCGGCGGGGCTGAAGGTGCACACCTGGACCCTCAGGCCGGAGAATCCCTTCTTGCCGGCGGGCTTGCGGGCGGCGCCGGTGACCTCGGCGAGCCAGCGGGGGAATGCGGTGGGGGAGATCCTGGCTTACCTGAATGCGGGGATCGATGGGTTCTTCACGGATGATCCGGCGGTGGGGAGGTCGGCGGTGAACGCATTCACGAAGAAATAGAGGTAGTGGCGCGCAAATTGACTTAGGTTCCGGCTTTCGCCGGAACGACGTGCTGTTGGCACGGGTGAAAAGTGGTGCCGCCGTTCTTCGCCGCATCCATAAGACCGTCGTTCCGGCGAAGGCCGGAACCCAGGTTCCGCACGCGAACCTTCAGCGCAAATAAGGCGCCACGTTTGCGGCAACCCGCTCGACTTCCTTTTTCGTCAACGGCAGCGCCGCAAACGCCGCCCACGCCTCGCGCGGCCGCATATTGGTCGGCGTCGCCGCATCCGACCCGAACAGCACCTTGTCGACCCCCACCTGGCGGATACGCCGCACCATCTCGCGCGCATGCTCCGGCGTGATGGACGGGGTGGCGATCGAGGCCACGTCGAAGTAAAGCTGGCGAGTGTTCGGATCGCGCTTGGCCGCCGCCTCGGCGAACACGCGCATGACTTCGTTGGCCGGCGGGTCTTCGTAGCCCGGTCCGGCGCCGGCGAAGTGCGCCACCTGCACCGGGATATCCGTGGCAAGGGGCATCAGCTGCTCGAGGAAGGCGCGTGCCTGGGCTTCGCCATAGGGGCGCTTGAGCGAGATCGAGGCGCGCAGGTGCACGGCGATCGCCATGCGGTGGCGGTTGGCGGCGCGGAACACTTCCTTCAGCTTGGCGATGTGCTCCGGCTTGTCCAGCTGGACGTCCGAATTCCCGAAGTGCATCTTGATGCCGTGGCGCAGATGCGGGTGGTCCGCGCAGCGCTCCAGTTCCGCCAGCGCGTAATCCTTGAGGGGATTGAAGCCGCAGAAGGCGCGCAGGCGCTCCGGATGCTTGGCCACCTGGCTTGCGGTCCAGTCGTTCTCGGCCTTGACCTTGCCGTATTCGTCCTCGACCACCCGCGACGGGCGGCCATACATGTAGGCCACCGACATCACCGCCGCGCGCCGGATGCCGGCCGTGTCCAGGTAGCCGATGAGGTCCTCGGCCGAGATGGGCTGCGGCCCGGTGGGACCGGCATCGATCAGGGCGATGATGCCGGGGCTGAACAGGTGCTGGTGGTGGTCGGCGGCGGGTTGGGCGGCCATTGCGACGCCGGCGGCGAAGGCGAGCGGCAGGGCAAATGCAAGGCGCAGGCGGTGGAGCAGGGAAGGCATGGCAGGTCCTGGACAAGTCGGGATGGACCAGCCTAGCGCCGGATCGCCGCACTGTCCATGACAAATGGATGCATACGGTGCCTGGCGGCAGCGGGGCGCCGCAGCGGTGCGTCATCCGCCCAGCCCTTCTGTTAAGGTTTTGGCATGCGCACATCACCGTAGAGGAGCCGGCATGGAACGATACCTGGTCGTTTTCCGAGGGGCGACCGTCGACGAGGCGGAAGGCCCGCAACATGATTCCGTCCGCTGGGACGCCTGGTTCAACGGCCTGGGTTCGGCCCTGGTCGACCGGGGCGGCCTGGCGCGCAGCAGCGTCGAGGTGCCGAGCCGCCTGCGCGGCCCGAAACTCAACAGCGCTTCGCTGTCGGGCTACGCCATCATCGCCGCGCCCGACTTCAACGAGGCCGTGCGGCTGGCCGAGGAATGCCCGATCTTCGACGAGAAAGGCTCGGTCGAAATCGCGCGCCTGATCGAGGGCGGGAGCGCTCCCGCCCAGCTCGACCCGGGCCGGATCCAGCCGGTCGCGCCAGGTTGAAGCTTATTCCGCCACGAATACGACGGCCGTGCGCGGCGGCACGGTAAAGCTGCCGTTCGCGCTGTCGAAGCGCGCTTCCTTCGCGCGCTGGTCGGCCGCACCCGGCGCCAGGTGTACCGGATGCAGGCGCAGGCGCTTGCCGCGCAGGGCCTCGTCGCTGACCGTGTGCGCCACCTTGTCCACGTTCACCAGGTAGCTGAGACCGGCGAAGCGCGCGCCCGGATAGCCCTTGCCGTCCAGCCAGGCCGCCAGCACGGTCGCTTCCTGCTGCGGCCCCGTGTTGAAGAAGCGCAGGCGCTGCACGATGTCGTCGCTGGTCCGCAGGCGGAACAGGGTCGAGCTGGCGCGGATGCGCAACAGGTCGCGGAAGGCATCGCGCGCGAAGGCGATGTCGGCGGGCGCCGGCTTGATCGCCGCGTTCGCCAGGTAGGGCTTGAGCAGCGCCCAGTCCTTGCCGTTGTCGTCCTGCGGCGGCAGGCCGGTGCCGAAATAATTGTCCTGGTAAGTCCAGTCGATGCGGTTGAACCAGTCGCCCGAGTTGAAGCTGTTGCGGTCCAGGGACTTGGAGCGCAGGGTGTCGATGCCCGCGTGGTAGTAGGCCACGCCCTGGCTGAAGGCGTTGATCGCCATGCCCAGTACCTGCACGCGTGCGCGTTCAGCCGCCGGCGTCTCCACTGGCAGCTTGAGCACGTTGATGTCGAACAGGGTCTGGTTGTCGTGGTTCTCGACGTAGTTCACGACCTCGCCCGGCTGGCTGGCGTAGCCGGCCGGCTGGTTGCCATAGGCGATCTCCTGCATCGGTCGCACCCGGTCGTCAAAAGTACGCAGCGGGTAGGGACGCACCGAGCCGGCCAGGCCGACGCGGATCAGGTCCGCCGCGCGCAGCAGGTCGGCTTTCTGCTGGTCGCCGCCCTGCGCGTTCTGGTCGTAGACCAGGCCGTTGATATAGCCCTGGCGCTTGACCATCGCCTCGCCCGAGTCGCCCGCCGAGCCGCCGCGCACGGCGTCGCGCGCGCGGTCGCTGAAGGTGCCGATCCCGGAGCCGTTCAAGGATAGCTGCGAGGCCTGCACGAAGCGCGCGCCGTCGGCCACCTCGCCGAAGTTCCAGCCTTCGCCGATCAGCTGCACATGGCGTCCGGCAACCTTGTTCACGCGCTGCTGCAGGCGTTCCATGGCCGCGCGCGGCTGGTGCCCCATCAGGTCGAAACGGAAGGAATCGATCTTGTAGTGGCGGGTCCAGAGCACGGCGGAATCGATCATCAGCTTGGCCATCATCGTGTTCTCGGTCGCCGTGTTGTCGCAGCAGGTCGACCGCTCGATCGCTCCGGCAGCGTTCAGGCGGTGGTAGTAGCCGGGCACGATGCGGTCCAGCACCGACTTCTCGTTCTGGCCGGCGATGAAGGTGTGGTTGTAGACGACGTCCGTGCCGACCCGCAGGCCGGCCTTGTGCAGGTCCATCACCATCTGGCGGAACTCCAGCACGCGGCGCGCGCCGTCGAGCGGGTCGCTGGCATAGCTGCCTTCCGGCGCGTTGTAGTGGTAAGGGTCGTAGCCCCAGTTGAAGCAGTCCGTTTCCGCGGTCTTGCGCACCAGGGCCTGCTGGCTCTCGCCGTCCGGCGCGCCGCTCGGCTGCGGCACGGCGCAATTTTGCTCGGGCACGCTGCCCAGGTCGTAGACCGGCAGCAGGTGGATGTCGGTCAGGCCGGCCTTGGCCAGGGCCGCCAGGTGCTTCATGCCGTTCGACTGCGTCTCGCCGAAGGCGGTGTACTTGCCGCGCTTGGCCGCCGGCACGCTCGGATCGTTGATCGAGAAATCGCGCACGTGCAGCTCGTAGATGACCATGTCGGTCTGCGCCTTGACGGTGTTCGGCGCGCGCGTCTTGTCCCAGCCCTTCGGCTTGAGCTTCGGGGAGGCCAGGTCGGCGATGTAGCTGCGCTTGGAATCGGTGGTCAGGCTGACGGAATAGGGATCGGTGACGAGGTTGCGCACCAGGCCCATGCCGTCGACCACGACGTCGACCGCATACTTGTAGTAATGGCCGGACAGGTCGCGCCCGAACTGCGCGCTCCAGGCGCCGGTGCGCGCGTCCAGCTTCATGTCCTGCACGGCGCTGGCGCGGCCCGTGGCGCTGTCGTAGGTGCAGACCGCGACCTGCCGGGCGGTCGGGGCCCACAGCTTGAATGCGGTGCGCCTGGCGGTCGGCGTGGCGCCAAGGTCGGCGATCTTGTCGGCCGCGGCATAAAGGTCGTCGAGGGCGCCGGCCACCTGGATGCGGGTGGCGCTGCGGACCGTGCCGTCCGGGGCTTCGTGCACCAGCACCAGCTGCTCGCGGTGCAGGGCGGGGAGCTTGGCCAGGTCGCCGTCGCGTACCGTCAGCACCGGGCCGGAGGTCACGTACTTGAAGCGCTCGGCGGCGGCTTCTGGCGCCGGGATCGCGGCCACTTCCAGCTGCAGCGCGCCCGCCGCGCCTTCCACCTTGGCGCCGGGCTTGGCGACGATGCTCGCCAGCGGCGAGTGGTAGAGACGGTAGCTGCCCTGTAGCGAGGTGCCGGGCCAGCGGATCATGTGGCGGTCGAGCCAGACGGCGCGGGCCTCCAGGGTCGCGCTGGAGGCATGCAGGACCTGCTGGAAGGAGGGGGCGTCGCAGGCTTCGAGGGGAAGGGCAGCGTGGGCCGACGAGGACAGGGCGAAGGCGAAGAGAAGGGCGTAACGGAGTTGTTGGCTCATGTAGGGTGGACGGGTCCCCCGTCCACGCGTTCAAGCGGCCGGGGCATTGCCGTCATCAGGAATGATCTGGAAGCTGGTTGAACGCGTGGACGGCAGAGCCGTCCACCCTAGGTTTAAGCTGCGGTCGCGCGATAGTGGTCCACCATCTTGTAGCGCGTCGCATACCAGCCGAACACCGCCGCCGCCAGCAAGGCGAAGGCGGCGAAGAAATACATCTGGAAGGCGATCACGCCCACGCCCGAGTTCTCGATATGGGCGATCACCGCGTCGTTCTTGACGCCCGCGTTCACGATCAGCACCCACAGGTTGCCGACCGTGACCGCCAGGTACCACAGCGCCATGATCACGCCCTTCATCGAGGCCGGGGCCTGGCTGTACGCGAATTCCAGGCCGGTGGCCGAGACCAGCACCTCGCCCAGGGTCAGCAGGGCGTAGGGCAGGATCTGCCAGGCGATCGAGACCGGGTCGCCGGCGTCGAGCTGCACCTGCAGGTTGCCGACCACCACCCAGGCCGCCGCCGACAGGGCGATGCCGGCCGTCATGCGGCGCAGCGGGGTCGGCTCGAGGCCGATGGCGCGCAGCAGCGGGAACAGGGCGAAGTTGTTGAAGGGGATGAGCAGCATCACCAGCAGCGGGTTAAGAGCCTGCATCTGGGCCGGGATGACGGTGAAGCTGTAGCCCAGGAAGCTGACGTGGTTGCTCATGGCGTTGGCCTGCACGATCCAGGTCGAGGCCTTCTGGTCGAACAGGGACCAGAAGGGGGTGACCAGGCCGAACACGATCAGGATGCGCAGCACGGCGCGCACGCCGTCCACCGCTTCGTCGGGATGCTGGCCGCGCGCGCGGTCCAGTTGCACCGAGGCGCCGATGCCGACGAAAGCCAGCAGGAACACCAGGGCGGTACAGGCGGCGATCACGAAGCCCCACTTGGGCGTCATGGCCAGCGAGACCACGGCAAGGATGGCGCCGATGCCCGCGACGACCAGTCCCGGCCGGCCCTGGCCGGGTTTTTGGCTCAGCAGCGCGGTGCGCACCACGCGCAGGAAGGAATGCGGGTTGCTCGGCGCCGGCGGCACGTGCACGTACTTGCGCTTGCCGCTCCACAGGATCATGGTGGCGATGAACATCAGGATGCCCGGGATGCCGAAGGCCACCGAGGGGCCGTAATCGCGCAGGAAGATCGGCATCAGGAGCGAGGCGAAGAAGGAGCCGAAATTGATGATCCAGTAGAAGGCGTCGAACACGACCTTCGCCTTGTCCTTGTTGGTCTTGTCGAACTGGTCGCCCACGAAGGAGGCGACCAGCGGCTTGATGCCGCCCGAGCCGAAGGCGATCAGGAACAGGCCGAAGTAAAAACCATTGACGCTGTCCTCGAACAGGGCCAGGCAGGCGTGGCCGGCGCAGTAGATCAGGCTGAACCAGAAGATGGTGTTGTACTTGCCGTAGTAGCGGTCGGCCAGCCAACCGCCCAGCAGCGGGAAGAAATACACGCCCATCATGAAGGTGTGGAAGACGTGCTTGGCTTCGCCGGTGCGCTCGGATTCCGCCACGAACAGCAGCAGGGTCGAGATCAGGAAGGGCGTCAGGATGTTGCGCATCCCGTAGAAGCTGAAGCGCTCGCAGCCTTCATTGGCGATGATGAAGGGGATCTGGCGCGGCATGCGCCCGGTGCCGCTGGCGGCGGCGGAGGTGGCTGGTGAAGTCATGGCTTCGTTTTCCCGTTGTGCGAAACAGACGCGATCCTATGCTGAGGCTGAGCTACTTTGCAATAAAAATATCTTGCCGCCATGTTGTTAGTCTCGATGTCACGTAGTTTAGTTACTTTATAGGTGTTGTGTGTATGCAAATAAAATTTGCAAGTCATTGAAATCAAACAAATAATTGATGCATACCCTGGTGGGTCTTGAATTGTAAAGTTTTCTCTCATCCTGTATATTGGCTAGAATTTTCCACCGGACCTCAGCCATGACCCAGACTTCGCAAAGCAATCCGAACTGGTGGCGCGAAGCCATCATCTACCAGGTATACCCCCGCAGCTATCTCGACACGAATGGCGACGGCGTGGGCGACCTGGCCGGCATCACCGAGAAACTCGACTACATCGCCAGCCTGGGCGTGGACATCGTCTGGCTGTCCCCGTTCTTCAAGTCGCCGATGAAGGACTTCGGCTACGACATCGCCGACTATTGCGACGTCGATCCGCTGTTCGGCAACCTGGCCGACTTCGACCGCCTGGTCGCCAGGGCGCACAGCCTGGGCCTGAAGATCATGATCGACCAGGTGATGTCGCACACCGCCGACACCCATCCCTGGTTCGTCGAGAGCCGTTCGAACCGCGACAATCCGAAGTCCGACTGGTACGTGTGGGCCGACCCGCTCCCCGACGGCAACCCGCCCAACAACTGGCTTTCGGTGTTCGGCGGCTCGGCCTGGCAATGGGATACCCGCCGCAAGCAGTACTACATGCACAATTTCCTGGTCAGCCAGCCGCAGCTCAACTTCCACAACCCGGAAGTGCAGCAGGCCCACCTGGACGCCCAGCGTTTCTGGCTCGAGCGCGGCGTCGACGGCGTGCGCATGGACGCCTGCGTGTTCCACTTCCATGACCGCCAGCTGCGCAGCAACCCGCCGGCCCTGGTGCGCGACACCTCGACTGTCACCGACGTCAATCCCTACGGGATGCAGGCCCACATCTACGACAAGACCCAGCCCGAGAACATCGCCTTCCTGCAGCGCGTGCGCGCCCAGCTGGACGAATTCAAGGCGGTCTCGATCGGCGAAGTCAGCTCGGACGACGCGCTCGAGCAGATGGCCGAGTACACCGAAGGCGGCGACAAGCTGCACATGGCCTATAGCTTCAACCTGCTGACGCCGGTCTTCACGGCCGCCCATATCCGCAAGCAGGTCGAGGATTTCAACGAGCGCGTGAAGGATGGCTGGGCCTCCTGGTCAGTCGGCAACCACGATGCGATCCGCGTCATGACCCGCTGGGGCGGACCCGATGCCACGCCGGCGCTGGCCAAGCTGGTGCTGGCGATGCAGCTCTCGCTCAAGGGCACGCCCTGCCTCTACCAGGGCGACGAGCTGGCGCTGCCCGAAGCCGACGTGCCCTACGAGCTGCTGCAGGACCCCTACGGCATCACCTTCTGGCCCGAATTCAAGGGCCGCGACGGCTGCCGCACCCCGATGCCCTGGACCGGCGAGGCGCCGAACGCGGGCTTCACCAGCGGCAAGCCCTGGCTGCCGGTGGCCGAGCCGCACCGCGCGGCCAACGTCGAGGCGCAGGACAAGGACCCGGATTCGATGCTGAACTTCCAGCGCCGCTTCATCGCCTGGCGCCGCGGCATGCCGCAGCTGACCCGCGGCGAGATCGCCTTCTTCGACGCGCCCGAACCCATCCTGGCGCTGCGCCGCGAGGTGGAAGGGATGGACAGCGTACTGGCCGCCTTCAACCTCTCCAGCCGCGAAGTCAGCTTCGACTGGCCGGAGACCGCCCATGCCACGCTCCTCGACACGCACGGCCTGCCTGGCCAGGCGAGCGGCGGCAAGCTAACGCTGCCACCTTACGGCGCCTGGTTCGGCGCCGTCCCGGCGGGCCGCTGATGGGCGGCCAGCTGCGCGTGGACCAGGACCGCGACAAGTTCGCGCGGGCTGCCTTCGCGGACGGTCCGCGCCTGCTGGCCGACATCGGCGCGACCCATGCGCGCTTCGCGCTGCAGACCGCGCCGGGCCAGTTCCGCGCGGTGAGCGTGCTGCGCTGCGACGACTTCCCGGGCATCGTCCCGCTGCTGCGCCACTACCTGCGCGACCATGCGGACCTGAAACTGCACCACGCCGCCTTCGCGGTGGCGAACCCGATCAGCGGCGACTTCGTGCGCATGACCAACCGCGCCTGGGAGTTCTCGACCGACGCCGTGCGCCGCGAGCTGGGTTTGCAGACCCTCCTGATCGTCAACGACTTCACCGCGCTGGCCATGGCCATTCCCGGCTTCGCGCAGGAAGACCTGATGCAGGTGGGACAGGGCAAGCCGGCCTCGAACGCCGTGATCGGCGTGCTGGGCCCGGGCACCGGCCTGGGCGTATCGGGCGTGATCCCGACCGCCGACGGTTTCGTCACCCTGGGCTCCGAGGGCGGCCACGTGAACTTCGCGCCGGCCGACGAGCGCGAGTTCGCGATCCTGCAATACGCCTGGCGCGAGTGGCGCCACGTCTCGAACGAGCGCCTGATCTCGGGTCCGGGCATGGAGATCATCTACCGCGCCCTGGCCCAGCGTAGCGACGCCCGGCGCAATCGCGTCGACGCGCCCGCGCGCGACCCGGCCGCCATCGTGGCGGGCGCGCTGGAAGCGGACGATCCGCTGTGCCTGGAAGTGCTGGAATGCTTCTGCGGCATGCTGGGCGGGGCGGCCGCCAACCTGGCGGTGACCCTGGGCGCCTTCGGCGGCATCTTCATCGGCGGCGGCATCGTGCCGCGCATGGGCGAGTGGTTCCTGCGCTCGCCTTTCCGGGCGCGCTTCGAGGCCAAGGGGCGCTTTTCGACCTACCTGGCGGACATTCCGACCTACGTCATCACCACGCCGAACCCCGCCTTCCATGGCGTGGCGACCATCCTGGCCGAGCACCTGCGCGGCAGGAGCGGCGCCAACACCCTGATGGAACGCATCCAGCAGCTGCGCCACGAGCTCTCGCCGGCCGAGCAGCGCGTCGCCACCCTCGTCATCGAGCAGCCGCGCATGGTGCTCAACGAGCCGATCGCCGAGATCGCACGCCTGGCCGACGTGAGCCAGCCGACCGTGATCCGCTTTTGCCGTTCGCTGGGCTTCCAGGGCCTGGCCGAGTTCAAGCTGAAGTTCGCCTCCAGCCTGACCGGCTCGATCCCGGTGCGCCACAGCCAGGTGCGCACCAGCGACAGCACCCACGACCTGTCGGCCAAGGTGATCGACAACACGGTGTCCGCCATCCTGCGCTTCCGCGACCAGCTCGACGTGCGCTCGCTCGACCGCGCGATCGAACTGGTAAGCAAGGCGCGGCGCGTCGAGTTCTACGCGGTCGGCAATGCGCGCGCGGTGGCGCTGGACGGGCAGCACAAGTTCTTCCGTTTCCGGATTCCGACGGCGTCGTATGGCGATGCGCACCTGTTCAAACTGGCCGCCGAGCTGCTGGGGCCGGGCGACGTGGTGATCGCGGTGTCGAATTCAGGGAATGTGCCCGAGCTGCTGGAGGCGGTCGACGCGGCGCGCGCGGCGGGCGCGGACGTGATCGCGATCAGCAACAGCCAGTCGCCGCTGGCGCGCAAGGCCAGCGTCTGCCTGGCCGTGGACCACGCGGAGGACAGCAGCAGCTTCCTGTCGATGATCTCGCGCATCCTGCAGCTGCTGCTGATCGACATCGTGGCGGTGGGGATTTCGGTGGATGGACAGCATGGGCAGGGCGGGGAGCCGCACAGGCTCTTGATCTCGCACCTGGATAGCTGAATAAGGCTCGGCCCCGACCTGCTTGGTCAGCCCCAAGACCGTCGCAAGCGCCACTGGCGCTTGCGACGGTTTTTTGGCTAACTCAGAGCTAGCCAGTCGTGTCCGCGCGATCAATCCGCGCTTTTCAACTCCACCCGCTTGATCTTGCGCCGCCACTCCTGCAGGCTGAGCAGCTTGTCGGTCTCGACGTCTTCCACCAAAATCTCGTCCCCGCTCTGCGCCACCAGGAAGCTCTCGCGCCGGCGCACGTCCTCGGCGCGGTTCTCGACGAAGGTGAGCTGGTAGTACTTCCTGCCGTTGATCTCGCGCGGAGTCGGATCGTCCTCGATCACCGCGCCGTGCGCCTTGCCGCCCGAACGCCGCTCGATCTGGTTCGACCAGGCCGTCAGCTCCGGCAGGGCCAGCAGCGACGCCATCGCCTGCTCCTTGGTGCGCGGCTGCGGCGCCGCGGACTGCTCTGCGGCCGGCCTGGCCGGCTCCTCGCGCTCGGCGCGCTTGCAGCCGGCGACGGTGCAGGCCAGCGCCAGCAACACGAACAGCAGGCGCAAAAAAGGAGAAACAGCGGGAGAAACAGCGGGAGAAACAGCGGGAGAAACAGCGGGAGAAACAGCGGCGGGATGGGACATGGCAAGCCTCGTGGGGTGACGCGGTCATACTAAACCAAGCGTGTTCGCCCGGCAACAGATGAGCTCGCCGCCAGCCGGATGCCAAAACAAAAAGCCCGCAAGGCGCGAACCTTGCGGGCTTTTCCGTGTGGAGGATGGCGCGGTCGCCCGCGCCAAGTCGCCTGGGGCAATTACATCATGCCGTCCATGCCGCCCATGCCACCCATGCCGCCCATGCCGCCCATGCCGCCGGCCGGCTTGTCTTCGGTCACTTCCGAAACCATGCAGTCGGTGGTCAGCATCAGGCCGGCGATCGAGGCTGCGTTCTGCAGCGCCGAGCGGGTGACCTTGGCCGGATCCAGCACGCCCATTTCGACCATGTCGCCGTAGGTGCCGTTGGCGGCGTTGTAGCCGTAGTTGCCCGAACCGGCGATCACGGCTGCGACCACGACCGACGGCTCATCGCCGGCGTTCTGGACGATCATGCGCAGCGGCTCTTCCATGGCGCGCAGGACGATCTTGATGCCTGCGTCCTGGTCCGGGTTGTCGCCCTTGATGTCCAGCGACGAACGTGCGCGCAGCAGGGCCACGCCGCCGCCAGGAACGATGCCTTCTTCCACGGCGGCGCGGGTTGCGTGCAGCGCGTCTTCCACGCGTGCCTTCTTCTCTTTCATCTCGACTTCGGTAGCTGCACCGACGCGGATCACGGCAACGCCGCCGGCCAGCTTGGCCACGCGCTCTTGCAGTTTTTCGCGGTCGTAGTCCGAGGTCGCTTCTTCGATCTGGACGCGCACCATCTTGACGCGTGCTTCGATCGCTTCAGCGGCGCCGGCGCCGTCGATGATGATGGTGTTTTCCTTGCCGACTTCGATGCGCTTGGCCTGGCCCAGTTCGTTCAGCGTGACCTTTTCCAGGGTCAGGCCGACTTCCTCGGCGATCACCTGGCCGCCGGTCAGGATGGCGATGTCTTCCAGCATGGCCTTGCGGCGGTCGCCGAAGCCCGGAGCCTTGACGGCGACGGTCTTCAGGATGCCGCGGATGTTGTTGACCACCAGGGTCGCCAGGGCTTCGCCTTCGATGTCTTCGGCGACGATCACCAGCGGACGGCCGGCCTTGGCCACTTGCTCCAGCACCGGCAGCAGGTCGCGGATGTTCGAGATCTTCTTGTCGCACAGCAGGACGAATGGGTTCTCGTGCACGGCGACTTGCTTGTCCGGGTTGTTGATGAAGTAAGGCGACAGGTAGCCGCGGTCGAACTGCATGCCTTCCACGATGTCCAGCTCGTCGTTCAGCGACTTGCCGTCTTCGACGGTGATGACGCCTTCCTTGCCGACTTTTTCCATCGCTTCGGCGATGCGCTCGCCGATCGAGGTTTCCGAGTTGGCCGAGATGGCGCCAACCTGGGCGATTTCCTTCGAGGTGGTGGTCGGCTTGGCGATCTTCTTGAGTTCTTCGACGGTGGCTGCGACGGCCTTGTCGATGCCGCGCTTCAGGTCCATCGGGTTCATGCCGGCGGCAACGAACTTCATGCCTTCGCGGACGATGGCTTGTGCCAGCACGGTCGCGGTGGTGGTGCCGTCGCCGGCGTTGTCGCTGGTCTTCGAAGCGACTTCCTTGACCATCTGCGCGCCCATGTTCATGAGCTTGTCTTTCAGTTCGATCTCTTTGGCGACCGAGACGCCGTCCTTGGTCACGGTCGGGGCGCCGAACGAGCGCTCCAGCACGACGTTGCGGCCTTTCGGGCCCAGGGTGACCTTGACCGCGTTGGCCAGGATGTTGACGCCTTCAACCATTTTTGCGCGCGCTGCGTCGCCAAACACTACTTCTTTAGCTGCCATGTTCTGTATCTCCGAATGAATTCGTGAATGGTTCTAGGAATTACTGGGCCACGACGGCCATGATGTCTTCTTCGCGCATCACCAGCAGCTCTTCGCCGTTGACCTTGACGGCCTGGCCGGAGTACTTGCCGAACAGCACGCGGTCGCCGACCTTCACTTCCAGCGGACGGACCTGGCCGTTATCCTGCACCTTGCCGTTACCGATGGCGAGCACCTCACCCTGGTCTGGCTTCTCGGCGGCTGCATCAGGGATGATGAGGCCGGATGCAGTTTTGGTTTCCTGGTCGAGACGCTTCACGATTACGCGATCGTGCAGAGGACGAAGGTTCATGCAAAACTCCTTATATTTCAGTGGTTTGACTAGCTATCAATTGCCGCCGCATCCAGGTTTTCCCCAGCTTGCGTCGGCTGCAAAGAGTTGTTAGCACTCTCTACTAACGAGTGCTAATTATAGGGACGATAAGTACCCATTTCAAGCCACAGTGTGGCTTGTTTAACTGATCTTTTTGCGATATCACAATTTAATGGAGGGATTGCCCCTCTGGCGGGGCAGTGGCGGCCTGACCAGCGGGGCAGGGTACACCCCCGTGGGGTTTCACGCCGCACGGGTGCCAGTTGCCATTTTCACAGCGATTCGGTTGACTGAAAATCCATCTCGGTCCTATAGTGTCGAATGATTTCCGAATTCCAAGACCTCTCAGACAAAATCGACCGGCTCGCCCAGCTGACCCAGTCTTTGCGCGCCGAGAATTACCTGCTGCGCCAGGCCAACCACTTGCTGAGCGTCGAGAACGTCTCCTTCAGGGACCGCCTGCTGGAGGCCCAGCGCCGGCTCGAGGCCCTGATCGGACAGCTGCCGCCGCCGCCCGGCGGGGACGGCGAAGGCGCCGCCGACGAGAGCGAGGCCACCCAATGATCCATCTCGACGTCACCATCATGGGCCAGCCCTACCGCCTGGCCTGCCGCGAAGGCGAGGAGCGCACCTTGCGCGAAGCGGTCCATTACCTCGACGGCAAGATGTGCGCGCTGCGCGACTCGGGCAAGGTCAAGGGCACCGACCGTATCGCGGTCATGGCGGCCTTGTCGGTCGCGGCCGAATTCCTGTCGGTGAAGTCGCCCCAGGGTCCGCTGTCGGACATGTCCATCCTCGAAGTCAAGCAGAAACTGGAAGCGATGCACACGGTGTTGGACAAGGCCTTGTCGCCGCAGGAAAATCTGTCTTGACGGCCGAAACCGTTTGACATGCCCGGCCAAGGGAGTAAACTGCGCTCTACCCTGCGGTGTTCGAGATTTGCCATATATTCCTTGAACCATTCTTACGCATAGGTTGTGGAACACGTTCGATGGGCGTGAGCGTCGCTAGTCCGACGAACCCGAAATTGATCTGACCGCGACCACCTTGAACCGTTCTGGTTCGGGATGCCGGCAGAAACGGCACAGGCGGGGCACAGATACAGGCGGTTGCGCACTTCGGTTCGCAACCGTTTTTTTTTGCGCGTCGTCCCGGCGCGCTTTGTTTTGTATGCGCCATTCCTGGCGCGCTTTGTTTGATTTGTTGTGGAGGCGCGATGCGCTATTGGCTGATGAAATCCGAACCCGACGAGGTCAGCTTCGACGACCTGCTGGCCGCGCCGCAGCGGACGCTGGCCTGGTTCGGCGTGCGTAACTACCAGGCGCGCAACTTCATGCGCGACGCCATGTCGGTCGGCGACGGCGTCCTGTTCTACCACTCCAGCTGCGCGGTCCCCGGCGTGGCGGGCATCGCCGAAGTCGCGAGCACCCCGTATCCGGACGCGAGCCAGTTCGACCCGGCCAGCAAGTACCACGACCCCAAGGCGAAGCAGGAAGAACCGCGCTGGATCTCGGTCGACGTGCGCGCCGTGGAACAGGGGCGCTACCTGCCGCTGTCCGAGCTGCGCGCCATTCCCGCGCTGGAGGACATGGTCCTGCTGCAGAAGGGCAGCCGCCTGTCGATCTCGCCGGTCACGGCGCAGGAGTGGAACACCATTGTCGCCCTGGTGCGCGGCAAGGGAGCGTGATGGACATTCCGCTGATCCTCGTCCTGCTCGCGATGGGCGCCTTCGGCGGCTTCGCCGCCGGCCTGCTCGGCATCGGCGGCGGCATGGTGCTGGTCCCCTTCATCACGATGATCTTCAGCGCGCGCGGCATCGCGCCCGAGCTGGTGGTGCACATGGCGATCGCGACCTCGCTCGCCACCATCCTGTTTACCTCGCTGTCCTCGATGCGGGCGCACCACGCCCACGGCGCGATCCTGTGGCCGGTGGTGAAGCTGCTGGCGCCCGGCATCCTGGTGGGCTCCTGGATCGGTCCCTGGATCGGCAAGCAGATGAACGCCTCGGTGCTGGCCGCCTTCTTCGGCGTGTTCGTGGCCTTCTCGGCGACCCAGATGCTGGTCGGGAAAAAGCCCGCCGGGACGCGCGAGCTGCCCGGCACGCCCGGCATGTTCGCGGCGGGCGGCGCGATCGGCGTGCTGTCGGGGATCGTCGGCGCGGGCGGCGGCTTCATCTCCGTGCCCTTCATGACCTGGTGTAACGTGCGCATCCACAACGCGGTGGCGACCAGCGCGGCGCTGGGCTTCCCGATCGCGCTCTCGGGGACGCTGTCGAACATCTACTGGGGGTGGGGAGAACCGGGGCTGCCGGCGTATTCGCTCGGTTTCATCTACCTGCCGGCGCTGGCCATCATCGTGCTGGCCAGCGTCAGCATGGCGCCGCTGGGCGCGCGCACGGCGCACAAGATGCCGGTGCGCCGGCTGCAGAAGATCTTCGCGGTGATCTTGTACGCGCTGGCGGCCTATATGTTCTTCAAATCGGCAAGTTAAACGATTTTGCGTGGAATGGGAGGGGCGCAGCCGACAAGGGCTTATGCCATCCCCTTATTGGCGGCCCCTGCCAGGATCAGAACGCCAGCGCAAATCAAACTGATCGTCCGTGGCGCGGCGTGGGTGCGTGGTGTCGAATTCGCACTGGCTTCGGTACATTCCGCACGAGACAGCATGTAGCCCAAGGCCAGGAATCCACAGCCAGCGCCAAATGTCAGGTCGCCAATCGAAGATTCGCTGAACCCTATTGCGATATCGTAGATCGCAGTCACAAGTAGAGCGCCAACAATAATTGCCTTCATGTTCGGACTCTTATCCCGGTTTAATACTTTTCGCATTTATTCCAGCAAATACTTTCACTGGCCCCCCTTACTATTGTCCGTGAGAGGAGCCAGTCGCAGTTGCTTACTTCGAGGAGGCGCGCTTGTAACCTTCCTGGAAGCCTTCGGCGAAGTCAGTGACTGCGTCGTAGACCACGATAGCGGTCAGCAGAAACTGAATAAGACCGCCATTGACTTCATCGATTTCCGCAGCGTTGAGTTCTACCATGTTCGTTTTCATTTTTATTAACCCATCGTGATGCTGTTGAATTCTTCGGCGCGGATGTCGCCGGCTTTTGCGCGGGTCTCGAAGTAGTGCCATGCTTCGCCGCACAGCTCGCCCAGGTGCTTCCAAATACCTGCTCCGCTGACCTCTTCAACCTCGAATGCGCAAAGTTCTTGCATGCTATCTCCTGATATTAAAAATATTATGTAAATGTCCTCTGGGGACATAATAATTCTAAGAGAGACAAATATTTTCCGCAATGAATATAAGACGCCAGTTCGAATTTAATGTGAAATGCATTGAGATAATGCGGATCGAATGGGGTGGCCAGGTAAATCTGATTTAAGCAAGTGAATAAGCACGCCACCTGCCGACATTCGCGGCGGATAGGAATATGCGGTTCTATAATGGCCTGGATTCTCAGATATCCATTGTTCGAGCGCGCAGCGTTGAGCGCTTGCTATGCCTGGATCTCCGGCGTGCGCCTTTAATCAGGCGGACACGACACCTGGGCCGGCTCTGATTTATTCATGGTGGCGGCCCTAGCCGCGAGAAAAAATGTGCCCGGCAGCCTTGCCGGGCACATTTTTCGTGACCGATTCATGCGCGCCAGCATGAAGCTGTGCCTCCCTAGGCCGCCTGCCTGGTCTCCGGCCTTTGGGGAACGACATCCTGGGCCACCTGGCCGTTGTGCAGGACGATCACGCGTTCCGCCATCTGGATCGTCTCCGGACGGTGGGCGACGATGATCCGGGTCAGCGGAATCCGCTGGATCGCCTGGTTGACGGCCTGTTCGTTCCACACGTCCAGGTGGCTGGTCGCTTCGTCCAGCACCAGGATCTTCGGATTCTTGTACAGCGAGCGCGCCAGCAGGATGCGCTGCTTCTGTCCGCCCGACAGGCCGGTGCCGATGTCGCCCACCAGGGTATTGAAGGCCATCGGCATGGCGGCGATCTCGGGCGCGATGGCGGCCAGCTCGGCGCACTGGTAGACGCGCTGCATGTCGATCATCGGGTCGAAGAAGGCGATGTTGTCCGCGATCGATCCGGCGAACAGGGAATCGTCCTGCATCACGGTGCCCAGCATCTCGCGGTAGTTCGCCATGCCGAGCGAGCCGAGGGGCACGTCGCCGATGCGGATCTCGCCGCCGGTCGGCGTGAGCAGGCCGAGCAGCAGTTTCATCAGGGTGGTCTTGCCGCAGCCCGAGGGGCCGGTGATCGCCACGCATTGCCCGGCCGGGATGCTCAGGTTGAGGTCACGGATGACTTCGGGCTCGCTGTCGGAATAGCGGAAGCTGAGGTTCCTGATCTCGATCGACGGCAGGATATGGCTCGCATCCATCTCGGCCGCGCCGTCGTCCCGTTCCGCTTCGGTCAGCACGATGTCGGCCAGGCGCTCGCCGTGCAGGCGGATCATGCGCAGTTCGAACAGCTTGTCGATCAGGCTGGCCATGCGCTGGCTGAACTGGTCCTTGTAGCTGATAAAGGCGAACAGCATGCCGACCGAGAATTCGTTGTTCAGCACGGCCAGGGCCGCGATCCAGATCACGATCACACGCTCGCCGCTGAACAGCAGGGTGTTGGCGGTCTGGTAGGACACCGACAGCTTGGCGATGCGCAGCTGGGCATTGAATTCGTCGGTCAGCGAGTTCATCCAGCCCGAGCGGCGCTCGTCGCTGCGCCCGAACAGGCGGATGCTTTGCATGCCGCGCACGGTTTCCATGAAGTGGCTTTGCTGTTTGGCGGCGTGGATGATCTGCTCGGAATTCGCATCGCGCAGGGGGCGGAAGATCGCCCAGCGCAGCAGCGCGTAAAGCACCACGGCGATGCAGGCCACGCCTGCCAGCGTGGGGCTGTACAAGAGCATCATGATGAGGGTGCCCAGCACCAGCACGCCGTCGATGACGCCTTCGACGAACTGGGTGGTGAGGCTGGTCTGCATGCGCTGGATCGAGCCGAAGCGCGACACGATGTCGCCGGTGTGGCGCTTCTCGAAATAGGGCAGCGGCAGCTTGAGCAGGTGCGAGAAGGCATTGCCCAGCCATTGCAGGTTCAGGCTGGTGGCCAGTACGGTGGTGATCCAGGAGCGCACGGCGCCGATCGCGGTCTGGAGCAGGACCAGCAGCAGGAAGCCGCAGCCCAGCACCGTGATCAGGTCGCGGTCTGCGGCCAGCAGCGCTTCGTCCACCAGCCACTGCATATAGAAGGGGGCGACCAGGGCGCATACCTGCAGGGCCAGGCCGAGCGCGAGCAGCTGGAACAGGCCGCGGCGCAGGCCGACCACGCGTCCCATCAGCGAGAACAGGGAGAACTGCTGGCGTTCTTCCTTGGCCTCGAACTGGGAGGTCGGCGTCAGTTCGAGGGCGATGCCGGTGAAGTGCTTGCCGAACTCCTCCATCGGCATGCGCCGTTCGCCGACGGCCGGATCGTGGATGACGACGTGGCTGGACGACACCGACTCGAGCACCACGAAGTGGTTCAGGTCCCAGTGCAGGATGCAGGGCAGCTTCAGTTCGGGCAGGTGCGGCAGGTCCAGCTTGAGCGGACGCGTCTGCAGGGACAGGCCGCCCGCCATGGCCATCAGGCCTTTCAGGTTCACGCCCTTCATCGACACCGAGAAGCGGCGGCGCATGCTCGGGATGTCGATCTGGTGCCCCCAGTAGCTGGCGACCATGGCCATGCAGGCGAGGCCGCATTCGGCCCCTTCGGTCTGGAGCATGACGGGCAGCCGGCGGCTGTTCCAGAAGGCTAACTGGGAAAGAAGAGGAAATTGCATAACTCAGCTGCGATCACGGGATGGGCTGGCCGCGTACGGGGCTGCGGCCAGCGGGATGGGAAGAAAAGCGCGCCGGACTTACAGGCGGCCTGAAATGCTGAAAATCGGCTCCAGCACCCATTCGTAGAGCTTGCGGCGCTCGAGCAGGACGCTGGCGTCGACCAGCATGCCGGAGCGCAGCGGCATCGGCGCGCCATAGGCTTGCACGGTCTGCCGGTCGAGTTCGAGGCGGATGCGGTACACCGGCTCGGATTGGGCCACGCCAGGCATGGCCGCCGCCGAGAAGGGCAGCTCCTCGGGGCGCACCGAGGTGGTCGCCACCTCGCGCACGCGGGCCGGATGCTGGCCGAACTTCTGGTACGGGAAGGCCTGGTAGCGCAGCAGGGCCGTCATGCCCGGCTTGATGAAGCCGACCGCGCGCGAAGGCACGTACATTTCCGCTTCCAGCTTGCTGCCTTCGGGCAGGATCGATGCCAGCGAGGTCGAACCGCCCACGGTCTGGCCGAGGCTCGCCGTGATCGCCGTGACCGTGCCGCTGAGGCGTGCGCGGACCGGGATCTCGCGCCGCGCCTCGTTCTCGGTCAGGTCCTGTTCGAGGGTCGAGGCGCTGCGGCGCAAGGCGTTTTCGTCGCGCATGGCCTGCACCGCGATATCCTGCTCCTCGGCCTGGGTGCTCACGAGGTCGCGCTGGGTGGCGGAGCGGATGCGGTCGATCTCGAGCAGGCGCTGGCGCTGGTCGAGCAGCTCGCCTTCGCGTTCCTGCAGCTGGGCGGCCGAGATGTAGTTGGTGGCCTTCAGCTGTGCGAAGCGGGCCACGGTCTGCTCGGACAGGGCGATGCGCTGCTTCTGCATGAGGGCCTGGTTTTCCAGCCGCTTGATCTCGCCCTCCAGGTCGCGCGCACGCTGCCGCAGCGCGGCGCGGCGATGTTCGGCCTGCACCTTGGCCTGCTTCAGTTCGGTGTGGAAGCTGTCGCGGCGCTTCACGAGCAAATCGGAAATCAGGGCTTCGGTGGATTGCGGGTCGGACGAGCTGCGCTCGCTGGAGACGACGAACAGGACCTCGCCTTCGCGCACGAACTGGCCTTCCTTGATGTGGATTTCCCTGATGACGCCGGCCTGGCTCGGGAGCACGCGGGTGACGCCCGCGCTCGGCGCCAGCATGCCCTGGACCTGCGCTTTGCGGGTCGTCTCGAAAAAGGCGAAGAAGGCGATCAGCAGCAGCGCCAGGCCGACGAATACGCCGGTCAGGACGATATGGCTGAAGGGACGGGTCAGGATGACGGTGCCGTACTGGCGCACCGTTACGTGCTCGACGGCTTGCTGGCGAAACAGGGTCCGGGGTGCGGCTTCGGGAGGCTGATTTGCGGGCTGATTTGCGGGCTGAGATTCTGGCGGGCTTTCCGCCCCTTCCTGCGGGTTGCTTACGGTGTCGCGCACAGCAATGTCTTTCAAAACCAGGCCTCAGGACGGCGCCGCCGCATGGCCCGCGGCATGCACGAGACGCGCATGACACGAGGGATTTCGCAGGGACCGCTGATGCGTATTAGCGATATGTGTTTTTAGTATTGCATCGCCTATTGAAGATTTGCAAGACAGAAGAAACCAATACAACGCTTTCGCCGTCAGGTTATGCGGACCGGATCAAACGGGAGATGCCGCGCGCATATACACGCGGATTCTCACCATGTTTCACGCAGGATGGGTGGGTATTCAGGCGTGCACCGCACGCTTGCCCGGCTGCTTGTAGGCCCAGGCCAGCATCGCCAGCGCCGCGACGATCATCGGCAGCGACAGCATCTGGCCCGAGGTCACGGGAATGCCTGCGACGCTGACTTCCCAGTCCGGCACCCGGAAGTATTCGGTGAAGAAGCGCGCGCAGCCATACAGCAAGGTGAACAGCGCGCCCACCGCCAGGCGCGGGCGCGCCTTGCGCGCGAATGGCCACAGGATCAGGAACACCAGCACGCCGTCGACCAGGCACTGGTAGAGCGGCGAGGGATGGCGCGGGCCTTCCACGCCCGGCCACAGCATGGCCCAGGGCAGCGAGGGATCGGCCAGGCGTCCCGGCAGTTCCGCGTTGATGAAGTTGCCAATGCGGCCGGCCGCGTACCCGAGCGGCACCATCGGCGCGATGAAGTCGTACACGTCGAGCAGATTGCGCTTGCGGCGGCGCGCCCACAGCGCCATCGCGACCAGCACGCCCAGGAAGCCGCCGTGGAAGGACATGCCGCCCTTCCAGACCATGAAGATCTCGAGCGGGTGCTCGAGGAAGTAGAGCGGCTGGTAGAACAGCACCTCGCCCAGGCGTCCGCCCAGGATCACGCCCAGCATCCCGTAGAACAGCATGTCGTCGAGATCGTCCCTGGTCCAGCCCTGGGCCGCGATGTGCGGCTGGCGGATGCGCAGGCGTCCCAGCATCAGGAACTGGGCGAAGGCCAACACGTACATCAGGCCATACCAGTGGATGTCGACCGGGCCGATGGAAAACGCGATCGGGTTCGGCTGCGGATGAATCAGCATAGTCAGTCTTTCGATTCAGTTTTCAAACAAGAGGTTGATAAAGCCCTTGAGCACCGGCGACGCATTGTCGCGGCGCCAGGCCAGGCCGGTCTCGGCCAGCGGGGCCGGGTCCAGCAAAGGACGGTATTCTACGCCCGGGCGCATCAGGTTCGACACCGATTGTGGCACAAGTGCCATGCCCATGCCGCCGGAGACCAGGCTGACGATGGTCTGCATCTGGATCGCTTCCTGCCCGATCATGGGCGTGACGCCGGCCGCACGGAAGCACGCGAGAATGGCGTCGTGCAGCGCCGGGGCCACCGCGCGCGGAAAGATCACCAGCGGCAGCGGCGGCAGGTCGCGCAGGCGCACCGGCCTCTCTCCACGCAAGGCCTCCAGGCCGCTGGGCGCGCACAGGACCAGCGGCTCCTCGACGATCCGGCGGTAGGCGAGCAGGGCGCCGGACGCGCCCGGCAACGGCGGGATCACGAAGCCGGCGTCGATGCGGCCGTGCAGCAGCTCCTCGAACTGCACATCCGAGGTGGCCTCCTGCAGCACCATGCGCACCGCCGGATAGGCGGCGCTGTAGCGTCGCAGGGTGGCCGGCAGCACCGACAGGCCGGCGGTGGTGACGAAGGACAGGGCCAGGCGTCCCGCCTCGCCCGAGGCCACGCGCCGCACCAGCTCGGGCAGGGCTCCCGCTTCCTCCAGGATGCGGCGCGCTTCCGGCAGCAGGGCGCTGCCGGCCGGCGTCAAGGTGACCTGGCGCCGGTTGCGCAGGAACAGGGGCGCGCCCAGCAATTCCTCCAGGCCGGCGATGCTCTGCGACAGCGGCGGCTGGGTCATGTGCAGGCGGGCGGCGGCGCGGCCGAAGTGCAGCTCCTCGGCGACGGTGACGAAATGGCGCAGCTGGCGCAGCTCGGGAGTCATCGATACGTTAGACATATGGTTTGGACCGGGTGATACAGCCCGCATATTACACGCACGGCGCGCCGTTTGACCTCGGAAGCGCGGCAAGGCATGCTGGCAGGCCTGACTTCGAAGGAGCTTGTCATGGCCGACCCCGCGCGCTACAACCGCCGTTCCCGCCACGTCACCGAAGGCGTCGCCCGCAGTCCGAACCGCTCGATGTATTACGCGATGGGCTACCGCGAGGAGGACTTCGACAAGCCGATGATCGGCGTCGCCAACGGCCATTCGACCATCACGCCCTGTAATTCCGGCTTGCAGAAGCTGGCCGACGTCGCCATCGCCACCATCAAGGACGCGGGCGCCAACCCGCAGGTCTTCGGCACCCCGACCATCTCGGACGGCATGTCGATGGGCACCGAGGGCATGAAGTTCTCGCTGATCTCGCGCGAGGTGATCGCCGACTGCATCGAGACCTGCGTCAACGGCCAGTGGATGGACGGCGTGGTCGTGATCGGCGGCTGCGACAAGAACATGCCGGGCGGGATGATCGCCCTGGCGCGCCTGAACGTGCCCGGCATCTATGTCTACGGCGGCACCATCAAGCCCGGCCACTGGAAAGGGAAGGACCTGACCATCGTTTCCGCTTTCGAGGCGGTGGGCGAGTTCACCGCCGGGCGCATGAGCCGCGAGGACTTCGAGGGCATCGAGCGCAATGCCTGTCCTTCGTCCGGTTCCTGCGGCGGCATGTACACGGCCAACACCATGTCGTCCTCCTTCGAGGCGCTCGGCATGTCGCTGCTGTACTCCTCGACCATGGCCAATCCGGACGACGAGAAGGTCGGCTCGGCCGCGCAGTCCGCGCGCGTGCTGGTCGAGGCGGTCAAGCGCGACCTCAAGCCGCGCGACATCATCACGCGCGAATCGATCGAGAACGCGGTGGCCCTGATCATGGCCACGGGCGGCTCCACCAACGCGGTGCTGCACTACCTGGCCATCGCCCACGCGGCCAATGTGGAATGGTCGCTCGACGATTTCGAGCGCGTGCGGCGCAAGGTCCCGGTGATCTGCAACCTCAAGCCCTCGGGCCAGTATGTGGCGACCGACCTGCACCAGGCCGGCGGCATCCCCCAGGTGATGAAGCTGCTGCTCGACGCCGGCCTGCTGCACGGCGGCTGCATGACCATCACCGGCCGCACCCTGGCCGAGGAACTGGCCGATGTGCCCTCCGCGCCGCCGGCGGGGCAGGACGTGATCCGCCCCCTGGACCGGGCGCTGTACGACGAGGGCCACCTGGCCATCCTGAAGGGCAACCTGGCGCCCGAGGGCGCGGTGGCCAAGATCACGGGACTCAAGAACCCCCTCATCACGGGCCCGGCGCGGGTGTTCGACGACGAGCAGTCGGCCATGGATGTGATCCTGGCGAACGGCATCCAGCCGGGCGATGTGCTGGTGCTGCGCTACCTGGGCCCGAAAGGCGGACCGGGCATGCCGGAGATGCTGGCGCCGACGGCCGCGCTGATCGGCAAGGGGCTGGGCGAATCGGTGGGCCTGATCACGGACGGACGCTTCTCGGGCGGGACCTGGGGCATGGTGGTCGGGCACGTGGCGCCCGAAGCCTACGAGGGCGGCACGATCGCGCTGGTGCGGGAAGGCGATTCGGTGACGATCGATGCGCACCAGCTGCTGATCCAGCTGAACGTGCCGGAGGACGAGCTGGCGCGAAGACGGGCGGCGTGGGTGAAGCCGGCGCCGCGGTATACGCGCGGGGTGCTGGCGAAGTTTGCGAAGCTGACCGCGAGTGCGAGCAGGGGGGCGGTGACGGATTGAGGCGGTGTGCTGCGAACTTGGGTCCCCGCGAAGGCGCACTGCTGTCCGGGATAAGCGATACCTCTGCCTTTGCAGAGGGTTTGTAGCAGAATTAGCAATATTTGTTCGTCATACGCGCCACCGGCGCCTACGACTTCCC
>NZ_JBAMDH010000042.1:0-44894 GCF_036961685.1 Massilia sp. DD77 | reverse complement strand
CGCCAGGCCGTGCTGCGCGAACGGCGCGCCCTGCTGGCCCGCCTCCCTGCGCAGTCCGAGGCCGGCGAGCCCGGCGATGCGCTCGAGGTCCTGGGTTTCGAGGTGGCGGGTGAGCGCTACGCCATCGAGACGCGCTGGGTGGCGCAGGCGCTGGCCTTGCCGCCCCTGACCCAGTTGCCCGGCGTCCCGGCCCATGTGGCCGGCATCGCCGCCTTCCGTGGCCGGGTAGTGGCGGCGCTCGACCTGCGCTTGCTGCTGCAGGTGCCCCTGGCGCGGTTGACGGAACCAAGCGCCCTGGTGGTGCTGCAGGGCGCGGGCATGGAATTCGGCCTGCTGGCGGACACCGTGCTCGGGGTCGAACGCTACGGACGCGCGGCGCTGTCGCCCGGCGTCTCCGGCGGCGCGGCGACGCGCCGGGGCTATCTGCTGGGCGTGAGCCCGGACCGCACCGCGCTGCTGGACGGCGCCCGTCTGCTGGGCGATCCGGCGCTGGTGGTGGGTGCGCAGGCGCGCAGCCGAATGAACGAGGAGGAAACCCCATGATGTTACTGTCGAATTACAGCACCCGCGCCAAGCTGGTGGCCGGCCTCGGGCTGCTGGTCGCCCTCCTGGCCGGCGCCAGTGCGCTCACCTGGCACGCCACCGGGCTGCTGAAGAAGTCCCAGCGCGCCCTGTTCGAGGACGACCTGGCGGCCGCGCTCGATGTCACCAGCCTGCGCAACGAATTGAACCGTGAGCGGGTCACGATGTTGTCGCTGGTGGTCGCCGAGCCCGCCGCGCAAGCCGCGCTGCTGGAGCGGATCGCCGCGGTGCGCCCGCGCGTGGCGGCGATCCAGGCACGCCTGCACGAGCGCGCCGCGCGCGATCCGCGCCTGGCGCGCTCGCTGGCGCAGCTGGATCCCGTGATGCGCGCCTATACCTCGCTGCGCGATACGCGCGCGATGCCGGTCCTGCGCGAGGGCCGTCGCGCCGAGGCGGGCGCGCTGATCGCCGGGCCGCTGCAAGAGCGCTACGATCCGCTGCGCGATATCGCCGAACGCATCAACGCCGAGCAGTTCGAGCAGGCCACCGCCCGCATGCGCGAGGCTGACGCGGTGGTCGAGCGCGCCCGCACGACGCTGGGCGCCTGCAACCTGGCGGCGCTGGCCGTGGCCGCCGGCCTGGTGTTATGGCTCGACCGCGCCCTGGCCGCACCCTTGCGCGAAGCGACGGCGCTGGCCGAGCGCATCGCCACCGGCGATCTGTCGGTGGCGGTGCCGCCGCCCGCCGGGCGCGACGAGGTCGGCCAGCTGCTGGGCGCCCTCGGCCGCATGGTGCAGTCGTGGCGCCACCTGATGGGCGAGACCAGCAGCGGCATCGCGACCCTGGGCGCCGCGTCCGGCGAGATCCTGGCCAGCACCATGCAGGGCGCCGCGGGCGCGGCCCAGACCGCGGCCGCGGTCAGCGAGACCACCGCCACCGTCGAAGAAGTCAAGCAGACCGCCGTGCTGGCGAGCCAGAAGTCGCGCATGGTGTCGGAAGCGGCGCGCGACGCCGCCGGCACCGCGCAGCGCGGGCGCCAGGCCATCGAGCATGGCATGCGCGGCATGGAAAGCGTGCAGGAGACCATGGACTCGATCGCCGGCACCATCGTGCGCCTGTCCGAGCGCAGCCAGGCGGTGTCGGACATCGTGGTGACGGTGGCCGGCCTGGCCGACCAGTCCAATCTGCTGGCGGTGAATGCGGCGATCGAGGCGGCCAAGGCGGGCGAGCAGGGCAAGGGCTTCGCGGTGGTGGCCCAGGAAGTGCGGGCGCTGGCCGAACAGTCGCGCCAGGCCACGCGCCAGGTGCGCGAGATCCTGGGAGAGATCCAGAAATCGATCGGCACGGCCGTGCTGACCACCGAGCAGGGATCGAAGACCGTGGCCGAGGGCGTGGCGCGGACCAGCGAAGCCGGCGCGGCGATCCAGACCCTGGCCGAAAGCATCTCGGGGGCTGCGGAGGCGGCGGCCCAGATCGCGGCCTCCAGCCAGCAGCAGCTGGCCGGCATGGACCAGGTGGCGCTGGCGATGGAAAACATCCGCCAGGTCAGCGCCGAAAATGCCGCGGCCTCGCGCCAGTCGGAGCAGGCGGCCCACAACCTGCATGAGCTGGGCCGGAAGCTGCGCGACGCGAGCGAACGTTTCAAGGTGTAGGAGCCGATGAGCGACCCCGCGGCCTTCCACCAGCGCCTGCTGGCCATCTTCGCCGACGAGGCGCAGGAGCATCTGCGCCGGATCGAGGCCAGCCTGGCCGCGCTCGAGCGGCGTGAGGCGCCGGCCCGGCGCGCGGCGCTGGAAGAGATGCTCAAGACCCTGCATACGCTCAAGGGAGCGGCCCGCGCGGTCGACCTCGACCATCTCGAGCGCCTGTGTCATGCGCTGGAAAGCCTGTGCACGGCGCTGGCCGCAAGCGCCGCCGCGCCCGGCACCGAGGAACTCGACCGCCTGCACCGCGCGCTGGCCCTGGCGCGCGAACTGGCCGCGGCAGGCGGCGGGCGTGCGCGCAACCAGGCCGAGATCCTGTGCCGGGAGCTGGACCAGGCCGCGCAAGGCCTGCACGCCGCGCCTTCCGAGGACATGGAAGCGGCGCCGCCCCCGCAGGCGGCGCCGCCTGTTCCCATGGCCGAACCGTCCGGCGACCCCGAGCCCGCGCGCGGCGAGGAACTGGTCATGGTGCGGGTGCGCGCAGCCCAGATCGACGCCATCCGCACCGAGACCGAAGCCTTGCTGGCCTCTGAACTGGCGCTGCTGCACCAGGCCGGGGAATTGCGCCGGCTGGCGCGCGAACTCGGCGCAGGCGCATCGCATGCCGCGGTCCAGTTGCGCTGCGAGCGCCTGGCCCAGGACCTGGCCGCCAGCTGCACTGGCCTGGCGATCACCCGCAAGCGCCTGATGGGTGCCGTGCTGGAGACCGCGCTCGAGCCTTTCGGCAGTGCCCTCGGCGAACTGCCCTCGCTGGTGCGCAAGCTGGCGCGCAGCCGCGGCCGCGAAGCCGCCTTCGACAGCGCGGGCGCCGATATCCAGGTCGACCGGCGCGTGCTGGCGGTGCTGCGCGAGGTACTGATTCACCTGGTGACCAATGCGGTCGACCACGGCATCGAGGCGCCGGCGCAGCGGCGCGCCGCCGGCAAGCCCGATGCCGGCCACTTGCGGGTAGTGGCCAGCCAGCCGGATGCGCGCCACGTGCTGGTGCGGGTCGAGGACGACGGCGCGGGCATGGACGCCGAGGCCGTGGCGCGGGCGGCGGCGCGCGCAGGCGTGGCGGCGGACCTGGAAGGGCTGGACGAAGCCGGGCGCCTGGCCCTGGCCTTGCGCGCGGGCGTCTCGACCCGCGCCGAGCTCAGCGAAGTGTCCGGACGCGGCCTGGGGCTTGCGGTGGTGGCCGACAAGGTGGCCCAGCTGGGCGGCACGGTGCGCATCGAAAGCCGGCCGGGCGCCGGCTGCGCGTTCGAGCTGCTGCTGCCGGTCAGCCTGGCCAGCCTGCGCGCCCTGGTGGTCGAGGTGGCCGGCCGGCGCTTCGCCGTGCCCCTGGGTGCGCTGGACACGGTAAGGGCGGTGCCGGCGGGGTCGGTGCGGACGGTGGAAGGCCGCGAGACCGTGGCGCTGGACGGCCGGGTCCTGCCCCTGGTGCGCCTGGCCAGCCTGTGCGGCGCGCCGCAACCCGAGACGGCACTGGCGACCGGCGTGGCCCTGCTGGCCGGGGCGCGCTACGGCCGCTTCGCGCTGCTGGTCGATGCGATCGTGTCGGAACAGGACGTGCTGCCGCGCGGCCTGGGCCCGCTGCTGCAGCGCGTGCGCTGCTTCAGCGGCGCCACCCAGCTGGGCGACGGCAGCCTGGTGCCGGTACTGGCTCTGGACGACCTGGGGGCGCTGGCCCAAGGGGCGCCCGGTCCCGCGCCGCCAGCGGGCCCGGACGCGGCGCCGGGCACGGGACAGGACGGGGGGAAGCGCGTGCTGGTGGCCGAGGATTCGGTCACCTCGCGCCTGCTGCTCAAGCATATCCTGGAAGGCGCGGGCTACCGGGTCGACGCGGCCGCGGACGGCATGGAAGCCCTGTCGCGCCTGCGCCAGGGGCGCTACGACGCGGTGGTGTCGGACGTCGAGATGCCGCATCTGGACGGCATCGGCCTGACCGCCGGCATCCGCCAGGACCCGCGAACGGCCGACCTGCCGGTGATCCTGGTGACCTCGCTGCAGACGCCGGCCGAGCGCGAGCGCGGGCTGCACGCCGGCGCCGACGCCTACCTGACCAAGGGCAGCTTCGACCAGGACCAGCTGCTGGCCCTGCTGGGGAGGATGACATGATCCGGGTGCTGGTGGTCGACGATTCGCCTTCCGTGCGCGAGCTGCTGGCCTACATCCTGGGCGGCGACCCCGCGATCCGGGTGGTCGGCTGCGCCGCCGACGGCGAGGAGGGCGTGGCCATGGCGGTGCGCCTGCGGCCGGACGTGGTCACCATGGACCTGCACATGCCGAACATGGACGGCTACGAAGCCACGCGCCAGATCATGCAGGCCTGCCCGGCGCCTGTGGTGGTGGTCAGCGGCAGCGAGAACCCGGAGGAGGTCGGCGCCAGCTTCCGCGCGATCGAGGCCGGCGCCCTGGTGCTGGTGCGCCGTCCCTACGGCCTCGCGCATCCCGAGCACGCGGCCAGCGCGGCGGCGCTGCTGCGCACCGTGAAATCGATGGCCGAGGTAAGGGTGGTGCGGCGCTGGGCCGGCACGCGGACGGGGCGCCAGCCGGCGCGCTCCCCCGCGCAGCCGGGCTACCGCCTGGCCGTGATGGGCGCCTCGACCGGCGGCCCGGCGGTGTTGCGCGACATCCTGGCCCAGCTGGGCGAGGGCTTTCCGCTGCCGGTGCTCATCGTCCAGCACATGGCGGCCGGCTTCACCGCCGGCCTGGCCGAATGGCTGGGCGCCGCGAGCGGCTTCCCGGTGCGCATCGCGGCGCACGACGAGCTTCTCGCGCCGGGCGCCGCCTACCTGGCGCCCGACGGCGCACATCTCGGCGTGACACAGGGAAGGGCGGCGGGACTGCAGGCGCGCCTGTCGGCCGAGGCGCCGGAGCACGGCATGCGTCCCGCCGTGTCGCGGCTGTTCCGCTCGCTGCCGCCGGAACTGCGTCCAGCCAGCATCGCGGTGCTGCTGACCGGGATGGGGAAGGATGGGGCGCTGGAACTCAGGCAACTGCGCGAAGATGGGGCGGTGACCATCGTCCAGAACCGCGACAGCGCGGCCGTATACGGGATGCCGGGCGAAGCGGTGCGGCTGGACGCCGCCACCCTGGTGCTCGATCCGGTACGCATCGGCAAGGCGATCCACGCGATCGCGCACAACCCGGGGAGCGGCCTGTCGGTCCTCGGACTTTCGACACCGTAGCAATGCAACACTGACGAGAAGCACAGCGAGCCATGAACAAGAATAACGACTATCGACCCGACTATCGGCCGGACTACCATCCGGCCCCGGCCCGGCTGGTGGAGATCCTGATCGTCGAGGACAGCGTCACCCAGGCGGAACAGCTGGCGCACCTGCTGGCGCGCGAGGGCGGCTACCAGGTGCGGGTGGCGGTCAACGGTCTCGAAGGCCTGGCGGCGGCGCGTCAGCGCGCCCCGACCCTGATCGTCAGCGACATCTCGATGCCGGAGATGGATGGCTTCGCCATGTGCCGCGAAGTCAAGCAGGACCCGCGCCTGCGCGACATCCCGGTGATCCTGCTCACCTCGCTGACCAGCCTGTACGACGTGATTCGGGGCCTCGACAGCGGCGCCGACAACTTCATCCGCAAGCCCTTCGATTCGCGCTACCTGCTCGGCCGGATCCGCTTCATCCTGGCGAACCGCGCGCTGCGCAGCAACGAGCGGGTGCAGCTCGGAATGCAGGTGAACCTGGGCGGCCAGACCCACTTCATCACGGCCGAGCGCCAGCAGATCTTCGACCTCCTGATCTCGACCTACGAGGAAGCGATCCAGATGACCGAGGAACTGAAGCAGCAGAAGCAGCGCATCGCGCGCTCCTACCAGTCGCTCGAAGGCCTGTATAAGATCGCCGAGGCGCTCAACCCGGCCCTGACCGAACGCACGGTGGCCGACAGCGCGCTCGAGCGGGTCCTGGACTTCCCGGGCGTGGCCGGCGGCTGCCTGGCCCTGCTCGACAACGGGCGCCTGCGGGTAGCAGCGGTGAGCGACGCGGACGGGCCGATCGACGCCGGCGTCCTGCTGGAATGCGGTTGCGCGCGCATGCTGATGACGGGAGAGCTGCGCCAGCCGGAGCTGCGCCACGAGTGCGAAGCCCTGGGCGGCACGCACGCTTGCGTGCCGCTGAGCGCCGGCGGCCGCCACCTCGGCCTGCTGCACCTGGCGACCACCCCGGAGGCCTTGAGCGCGGACGATATGCAGGTGCTGGGGACGGTGGGCAACCAGATCGCGATCGCGATCGAGCGCGCCCACCTGTACGCCAACATGGAAGCCCTGGTGCACGAACGCACGGCGGCCCTGCAGAGCGAGCGCAACCTGCTGTCGACCGTGATGGCCACCACCGGCGCGCTGGTGGTGCTGTGCGCGCCCGACGGGCGCATCGCGCTGTTCAACCGCTCCTGCGAGGAAACCTTCGGCTGGACCGCGGCCGAGGCGCTGGGCCGCCCGGTGTGGGACGTGCTCACCCTGCGCGACGATGAAACGGCGGTGCGCCGCTTCTGGCACGACCTGCCGCTGGACGAAATGCCGCGCCAGATCCAGGGCGAATGGCTGGCCCGGGACGGCGCGGTGCGCTCGGTGATCTGGTCGACCGCGCCGATCCGCAACGGCGCCGGCGAGATCGAGGGCGTGCTCAGCACCGGCATGGACGTGACCGAGCTGCGCGGGGTGGAAGACCGCCTGCGCTACCTGAGCAACTACGATTCCCTGACCGGCCTGCCGAATCGCGCGCTGCTGCGTGACCGCGTGTTCCAGCTGCAGGAACAGACCCGCGCCGACGGTCATGCGATGGGCTTCCTGGTGATCGGACTGGAGCGCCTCGCCCTGGTGCGGCAGACCCTGGGCGACCGCGCCGAGCGCGCCCTGCTGGCGGACGCCGCGCGCCGCCTGTCCTCGCTGTCGGCCGGCGACACGGTGGCGCGCTATGCCGAAAGCACCTTCGCGCTGGCGGCGCGGCGCGGCGCGGTGGACGAGCTAGGCGTGCTGGCGCGCCAGGTACTCGAGTGCCTGGGACGGCCCTTCGCGTGGGAAGGCGAGGAATTGCACCTCGACCCGCGCATCGGCATCGCCGTGTTCCCGACCGACGGCGACAGCTACGACGCGCTGGCGCAGGGCGCGGAAAGCGCCCTGGCGCGGGTCGACGCGGGCGGCGAGCGCTATACCTTCTTCCGGCCGGAGTTCAACGAGGGCGCCGAAGCCCGCTTCCGCCTCGAGAACGCGCTGCGGCGCGCCATCGAGCGCGAGGAATTCCTGCTCCACTACCAGCCCCAGGTCGACCTCAAGAGCGGCGCCATCGTCGGGGTCGAGGCGCTGGTGCGCTGGCGCCATCCGGAGCGCGGCATGGTGTCGCCCGCCGTGTTCATCGACCTGGCCGAGGAGACCGGGCTGATCCTGCCGCTCGGGGAATGGGTACTGCGCCGCGCCTGCCAGCAGTGCCGCGCCTGGCAGGATGCCGGCCTGGACGTGGTGCCGGTCTCGGTGAACCTGTCGGCGCGCCAGTTTTCGGAGCAGATCCCGGAGACGGTGCGGCGCATCCTCGACGAGACCAGGCTCGAACCGCGCCTGCTGGAACTGGAACTGACCGAAAGCGCGTCGATGAAGGACCCGCAGAAGACCTTCGCCATCCTGCGGCAGCTCAAGGACATGGGCGTGCGCCTGGCGATCGACGACTTCGGCACCGGCTACTCGAACCTGAACTACCTGAAGCGATTCCCGGTCGACAAGCTCAAGCTCGACCAGTCCTTCGTGCGCGACATCGTGTCCGATCCGGACGACCTGTCGATCTCGCGCGCGGTGATCGCGATGGGCCACGGCCTGCGCCTGACCGTGATCGCGGAAGGCGTCGAGAGCCAGGGCCAGCTGTCGCTCCTGGCCGACAATGGCTGCGACGAAATGCAGGGCTACCTGTTCAGCCGTCCGGTCCCGGCCGAGGAGTGCGAAGCCCTGATGCGCGAAGGCGCCTCGCTCCAGCGTGCGCAGCTGCAGCGCGCGCCGTATGCGCGCACGGTGCTGGTGGTGGACGACGACGCCAGCCTGCAGGCGGAAGTGCGGCGGGCGCTGCGCCACCAGGGCGCCAGCGTGCTGTCCGCCACCAATGCCGCCGAGGCCTTCGAAATCCTGGCGACCACCGAGGTCGGCGTGATCATGTGCGACCGGAGCCTGGCCGGGGACGAGGGGGCGGCCTTCCTGTCGCGGGTGCGCCAGCTGCACCCGGCGGTCACGCGCGTGGTCCTGTCGGGGGAGGCCGAGCGGCAGCCGGTGACCGACGCGGTGAATCACGGCGCCGTCTCCAGCTTCCTGACCAGGCCCTGGGACGACGAGGAGCTCGACCTGGCGCTGAAGGAGGGCTTCGCGGAATTCGAGCGCAAGCGGCTGGCGCGCACCGGGCAGGACTAGTGTCTACCGAGGTGCCGACGCCAGACCCGTAGGGGGGACGGCTTTCCCGTCCACCCTACAGTGCTCGTACCCGCTCAGGTTCCCGTATACGCAATTTTGAACGTGAACAGCGCCGCGATCACCCACACCACCGGCCTGACTTCGCGCATGCGCCCGGTCAGCAGCTTGAGGGCCGCATAGGTGATGAAGCCGAAGGCGATGCCCTCGGCGATCGAGAAGGTGAAGGGCATCACCAGGGCGGTGACGGCGGCCGGGATGCTTTCCGTGCTGTCGCCCCATTCCACGTCGCCGAGATCGGCCAGCATCAGGCAGGCCACGAACAGCAGCGCCGGGGTGGTGGCGTAGGCCGGGACCACGCCGGCCAGCGGCGCGATGAACAGGCAGGCCAGGAACAGCCCGGCCACCGTCAGCGCGGTCAGGCCGGTGCGCCCGCCGGCCTGGACGCCGGACGCGCTTTCCAGGTAGGCGGTGGTGCTCGAGGTGCCCAGGATGCTGCCGGCGACGATGGCGCCGCTGTCGGCCAGCAGGGCCTTGTTGAGCCGGTCCATCTTGCCCTCGACCAGCAGGCCGGCGCGGCGCGCCACCCCCATCAGGGTGCCGGTGGCGTCGAACAGCTCCACCAGGAAGAACACCAGCACCACGTTCAGGATGCCCACCGACAGGGCGCCGGCGATGTCGAGCTTGAACAGGGTCGGTGCGATCGAGGGCGGCAGCGAGAAGATGCCCTTGAAGGTGTTCCCGCCGAAGAAGAAACTCAGCACCGTCACCAGCACGATGCCGATCAGGATCGCGCCGCGCACCTTCAGGCGGTCGAGGGCGACGATGACCAGGAAGCCGCCGATCGCCATCAGGGCTTCCGGTTTGTGCAGGTCGCCGGCCTTGACCAGGGTCGCTTCGTTGGGCACCACGATGCCGGCGTTCTTGAGGGCGATCAGGGCCAGGAACATGCCCAGGCCGACCGTGATCGCGACCCGCATCGAGCGCGGGATGCCGTCCACGATCATGCCGCGCAGGCCGAGCAGCGAGACCAGGATGAACAGGCAGCCCGAGATGAACACAGCGCCCAGCGCGGCCGGCCAGGCGATGCCCATGCCCAGCACCACGGCGTAGGCGAAATAGGCGTTCAGGCCCATGCCGGGCGCCATCGCGATCGGGTAGTTGGCGTACAGGCCCATGACGGCGGTGCCGAGCGCCGCCACCAGGCAGGTGGCGACGAACACCGCTTCCTTCGGCATGCCGGCGTCGCCCAGGATCGACGGGTTGACGAAGATGATGTAGACCATGGTGAGGAAAGTGGTCAGGCCGGCCAGCACTTCGGTGCGGACATCGGTGCCGTTTTCCCTGAGTTTGAAGAGTTTCTCGAGCATGTGAGCTTCCCGGGTTGTGGGCGGGGCCGCGCCGGCCGCGCCCGGGTCTTGTGGTTTTGCCGGAAGCATAACACCGCGCCAGCCCATCCGTCGCGGGCCCGCCGGACCGCTCGTGTTCGCGGTAGCCCGGGCGATGCGTTACCATGGGGGCCTTGACCATTCCACACGCCACGCACCACACCATGCCAAAGAATAAGCGTCCCGCCCCGCGCAAGTCGAACAACGTCCGCGAACCGGATACCTCGGCCCAGGCGCAGGAACTGGCCGACCTGGCCCTCGAGATCGCCGAGCGCGAGGAAGTGCCGGGTTTCGCCCCTGACGACGAGCGCGAGGAAGAACTGGCCGCGGCGGTGCGCAAAGCGGTCCGCAAAGGGGCACGCAAAGGCGGCGACGAGGTGCTGTACGAGGCGATCGAACTGGCCCGCTACACCGATCCGCTGGCCTGCCGCATCCTGCGCGCGCGCATCGAGGAAGAGGCCGCGACCTGGCGCCTGCGCCGCGAGGACGGCCCGGAATACGAGATCGACGCCTTCCTGGTGCCCCTGTTCGTGCGCAGCACGGGCGGCCTGGCGCCCCGGGAGGTGTTCCAGGACGACGAAGCCTTCGCCCAGCTGTCCGGCAGCTTCCAGGCGGCCGGCCTGGACAGCCCCTCGGCCAGGGTGGTGCTGATCCGCCATGCCTACGACCTGGCCGAGATCGACCATGTCAGCTACAGCGCGCTGCACGAGATGCTGCGCGAGGCGGCTAGCTCGCTGCTCGAGAAGAAACTGCAGCCGGCGCCGACCATCGAGGCCAGCATCCGCGGCTGGACCGGGGAGCCGGTGGCGCCCGACGAAACCGCGATGGAACTGCGTTTCCTGCTCGGCTTCTCGCTCAAGCGCGCCGACGACCCGTTCTACCGGGTGCCGAAGGACGAGGAGGGCGCCGACGCCTATTTCGCGCGCCGCATGGAACGCTACCGCGACTGGACGGCGGACGTGGCCCCGCTGGTGCGGCGCTGCCTGGGCCGCGACCCCGAGCGCCTGAGCGTCGACTTCCTCTACCAGGACCTGTTCTTCGGCGCCAAGGAGGGCGCGGTGGCGGAGCTCGGCCTGCTGTCCCTGCTGTCCGAGGTCAGGCGCACCCTGGCGGCCAAGGACCTGGAAGCGGACCAGGTCCATGCGGCGGTGGCGCCGCTCGACATGGGCGAGCACATCGTCCTGCGCGCCAACCTGTACGCGCTCGACGGCGGCCTGCCCTGGGGCAGCGTGGAGAAACCGGTGGACCTCGCGGCCGACCTGGGCGCCGAAATCGACGAGATGTGCGATGCCTTGCTGTCGATCGGACTGGAAGGCGTCTCGGTGGCCGCCGGCTTCAGCGAAGACGGCCATGCCGAGGGCGCCGAACCGTATCGCGCCGCCGGCGCGGCCTGAGGCGCCGCCCCTTTTCCTCCTCCCTCGGGCGGGCCTGAAATACGGTGCCCGCCTCATCTCCCTCCTGTAATCTCCGTCTCCGCATCCGGGAACCGTGCTTTCCACGGTTCTCCCCATGGCGCGCGATCAAAAGTTTTACCGGTGTCCCTAGCTGGATTTCCTGTGTCGATGTAGGAGCCTCCCTACATGAGGCGACTCAGCCGCAGCCCTCTCCTAGGGGAGAGGCGGGAAGTACCCGCATTGCACAGTTCCTGTTGGCAATGTTGCAATGCATAAATGAAAACATTAAAAAATTTACATGTTACGATTCCGGGGTCCGGCCAGGTTCAACCAGCCTGTCTAACCCGGCAATGGAGAGAGAGAACCGGTCCGGGAATCATTGCCAACAACTATAGCGCCAGCAAGGCGAAAGGAAATCAACATGCCGACCCTGATCGTGTTTTGCCACCTGCGCTGGGATTTCGTGTTCCAGCGCCCCCAGCACCTGATGACTCGCCTGGCGGAACACTACAACATCCTCTTCGTCGAAGAGCCGGTGTACAGCGAGGGCCAGGCACACCTGCAGAAAACGGCGGTCGCGCCGAACGTCACGGTGTGCCGCCCGCATACCGCGATCCATGCGCCGGGCTTCCACGACGACCAGATTCCGACCCTGCAGGCCCTGCTGGCCGACCTGGTGCCGGACGGCGAGCAGCCCGTGGTCTGGTTCTACACGCCGATGGCCCTGCCTCTGCTGCAAGGCCTGCACCCGTCCAAGGTCATCTACGATTGCATGGACGAGCTGGCCGCGTTCAAGAACGCGCCCAAGCAGCTGCTGCAGCGCGAAAGCGCGCTGCTGAACATCGCCGACCTGGTCTTCACCGGCGGCCCCAGCCTGTACCAGTCCAAGCGCGACCGCCACGCGAACGCCCACTGCTTCTCGAGCAGCGTCGACGCCAAGCACTTCCGCCAGGCCCAGGACCGCGATATCTCGCATCCCGACCAGGCCCATATCCCGCATCCGCGCCTGGGCTTCTACGGCGTGATCGACGAACGCTTCGACACCGAGCTGGTGCGCGCCATGGCGGCCGCCCATCCGGAATGGCAGATCGTGCTGGTCGGCCCGGTGGTCAAGATCGACCCGGCCCACCTGCCGCAGGCCGCGAACATCCACTACATGGGCCAGCGCAACTACCCGGACCTGCCGAAGTTCCTGGCCGGCTGGGACCTCTGCCTGCTGCCCTTCGCACTCAACGAGTCCACCAAGTTCATCAGCCCGACCAAGGTGCTGGAATACATGGCGGCCGAGCTGCCCTCGGTATCGACCCCGATCACCGACGTCAAGGTGCCTTACGGCGACGTCGTGGCGATCGCCGAGGGCGCCGGGAACTACATCGCCGCCTGCGAACGCATGCTGGCCATGACCGAAGGCGACAAGCTGAAGATGGCCAAGCGCATGCGCGAGGTGGTCGCCGGCACGTCCTGGGACCGCACCGCCGGCCGCATGCACGAGCTGATCGAGAACGTCGTCCCGGGCAACAAGGCCCAGCGCCTGTCGGCGGCGAACCCGGAGGCGCTGCCCGCCACGGTCAACCCGCTGCCGGTGGCCAAGAGCGCCAAGTCCTCGTACCGCAACATCGTGATCGGCAGCGGCCCGACCGGCTTGTCGGCCGCCTACCACCTGAGCGCCGACACCCTGGTGCTGGAACGGAACGCGACCGTGGGCGGCTGGTGCCGTTCGATCCAGGACAAGGGCTTCACCTTCGACTATGCCGGCCACATCATGTTCTCGAACGACCCCTACGTGCTCAAGATGTACGAGGTGCTGCTCGGCGATAACGTGCACTGGCAGAACCGCGAGGCCTGGGTCTACAGCAAGAACGTGTTCACCCGCTATCCCTTCCAGGGCGCGCTCTACGGCCTGCCGCCGAAAGTCATCACCGAATGCGTGATGGGCGCGATCGAGGCCCGCTACGGCGCCCACGACGACGACCAGCAGCAGGCCGCCGCCATCGACGACTGCTGCGCCGACGGCACCCTGGACGCCTGCAATACCGACAAGTCGGTCAAGGGCGAGGTCAAGAACTTCGAACAGTTCATCAACAAGGTGTGGGGCAAGGGCATTGCCAAGCATTTCGCCATTCCCTACAACAAGAAGATCTGGACCGTGCCCCTGGCGGAGATGGAGACCTCGTGGCTGGGTGGACGGGTGCCGCTGCCGAACCTGGAAGAGATCATCCAGGGCGCGCTGGAGCCGGTCGCCAAGCCGATGGGCCCGAACGCGCGCTTCGGCTATCCGCTCAAGGGCGGCTTCCAGGCCCTGATGAACGGTTTCCTGCCCCATATCAAGGGCAAGATCGAGACCAATGCCGACGTGGTCCAGGTGCTGCCGCGCGAGCACGTGGTGGCGCTGGCTGACGGCCGCCGCTTCCGCTACGACCAGCTGGTGTCGACCATGCCGCTGCCGGAACTGATCCGTGTGATCGGCGACCAGGCGCCCGAAGAAGTACGCGCCGCCGCCAAGGGCCTGCGCCACGTCTCGATCCGCTGCGTGAACATCGGCATCGACCGCCCGAACGCGACCGACAAGCACTGGATCTACTACCCGGAAGACACCATCTTCCACCGCATCTTCGTGCAGGGCAACGCCAGCCCGGAATGCAATCCGCCGGGCGGCTTCGGCTTCACCTGCGAGATCTCGTACTCGCCGCACAAGCCGCTGCCGCTGGAGGGCGAGGCCCTGATCCAGCGGGCGATCGAGGACTGCCGCAAGGTGGGCATGATCCAGGAGGGCGACACCGTGCTGTGCGCCAACCAGGTCGACATGCCGATCGCCTACGTGCTGTACGACCACCAGCGCGCGCAGAACGTCGCGACCTGCAAGAACTGGCTCAAGCAGTTCGACATCACCCTGGCTGGCCGTTACAGCGAGTGGGAGTACTACAACTCGGACCACGCCCTCCTGGCCGGCAAGAAGGCCGCGGAGGCGATCGGGGGCGGGGTGCAGGAGACCGAGGCAGCGCTGCGCACTGTCGGAGGTCAGGCGGAGTAACCAGGGAGCGGCGCCCAGCGCCTGCTGTCAGTGGAAACCGCGGGCTTGTCCCGCGGTTTTTTCGTTAACGGTGCCGGTTGGTGTAGGGCTGCGCTGATAACTCGGGTCCCCGCGAAGGCGCACTGCTGTCCGGAATAATCGCTATCGCTGCATTAGCAGGGTTTTGTTAGCAAAACTGGCAACGTCACTAATATCGCGGACCAACTTACAGCCATTATCACGTCGTTCCGGGACTAAGCGTCCCCTTGGCCGGAACCTAAGTGCATAGCTGGACATTAGCGTTCCTTGTGGCCGCACATGCAAGCTTGGGTTCCGGCCTCCGCCCACTGCTTTCCGGGATAATTTCACCTAGCTTGAAAATCGTCGTACGCGCCACTGGCGCCTACGACTTCAGGCGAAGGCCGGAACCCAAGTCCGTTGCTGGCCATTAGCGTTCGTTGCGGCCACTCATGCAAACTTAGGTTCCGGCCGAGGGGGGCGCCGAGTCCCGGAACGACGAGCAAGTGGCTGAAAGTTAGCCATGGTGTAATTTACACTGCTGGTATTGCAAACAAAAAACCTGCTAATGCAGAGATAGCGATTATCCCGGACAGCAGTGCGCGAAGGCGGGGACCCAAGCTCGCAGTCAAACGCGCACGCCCACGCAAAAGACCGGCAGCCGCGCCATGCAAGCGCGCCACTGCCGGTCCGGCCGTCCCATGCGAGGATGACGGGTAGTGCTCAGCGATTACCGTCCTGGCTGCCGCCGCCGCGGCTGCCGCCGCTGCCGCTCTGGCGGTTGCCATCGTTCTTGTGGCTCATGCGTCCGGCCTCGCGCGCCTCCTGCGAGTTGAACTCATGGGCGTTGCCCGAGGCGTGGGCCGCGCGGCCGCCCTGCGCGGCGATCTCGCGCTGGCGCTGCGGGTCCATCGAGGCGAAGCCGCGGCCGCCGCCCGAGGCGCTCTGGCTGCTGCCCTGGCCGCTGCGTTGGCTGCTGCCTGCGTTGCCACCGGCCGACGCGGCTTCGTGTTGCTGCTTGTCCTTCGCGCCGCCACCGCGTTTGCCGCTGCCCTGCTTGTGAGATGCCATGCTAGCCTCCTGGTCCGATGCCACGGTTGCTGGGATGCCTGCGCCGGCGGCGGTCCGAGGGCAGCGCGCAGGGAGGCATGACTTCATCGTAGGCCACGCAAGCGCCGGCCGGAATAGGAGAGGGCAGCCGCCCCCTGTAGGAAGAGTCCGGCTAACTGATGCATATTCTCCAGCCAAATCAATGCCTTAGATCACTGCTTCGCGCCACTGCATGGGGCAGCCAGCCGCCTGCCGGATCGCTCGGCTCGGCCACCCGGATCACCGTCAGCGGGTGGGCGAACTGGATGCGCTCGCGCTCGAACTCGCGGTAGATCTGGAGCAGGATCGCCTGCTGGGCATCCATGTGCAGGATGTAGTCGGGACTCTTGAAGTGGTAGACCACCTCGAAGTCCAGCGACCACTCTCCGTAGCGGAAGAAGTGGGTGCGCTCGAAATCCACGTCGGTGCGCGCCGTGACGATGGCGCGCACCAATTCCGGTATGCGCGCCATCTGGGCCTCGCTGGTGCCGTAGGCCACGCGCAGGATGAAGGCCACGCGGCGCGACAGCATGCGCTTGTGGTTGTGGATGCGGCTCTTGAGCAGGTCGCTGTTCGAGAACACGATCTGCTCTCCGCCCAGGCCGCGCAGGCGGGTGGTCTTGAGGCCGATGTACTCGACCGCGCCGAGGGCGTCGCCGACGATGATGAAGTCGCCGATCTCGAAGGGCTTGTCGAGCATGATCGAGAGCGAGGCGAACAGGTCGCCCAGGATGTTCTGGGTGGCCAGGGCCACGGCGATGCCGCCGATGCCCAGGCTGGCGACCAGGGTGGTGATGTTGAAACCGAAGTTATCCAACATCATCAGGAAGGCCACCGTCCACACCACCAGGCGCATCATGAAGATCACGATGGTGCTCGAGGCCTTGCGCGCCCCGTCGCCGTGGCCGGCCAGGAACTGGTTGCGCCAGGCGCGCAGGCCCGAGTCGCCCCACACGGCAAACTGCAGGATCAGCGCGGCGACCGCGCAGCGCGAGACGATCAGACGGTAGTTGTCGGGCAGGACCAGGAACATGCTGCCCAGGTAGACGCCGATCGCGAGCAGGAAGACCAGGTAGGTCTTGGCCAGCATCTTGGTGACGAAATCGTCGATGCGGGTGGCGGTGCGCCGCGACAGCTCGTGCATCCTGCGCAGCGCGTAGCTGCGCACCACGTACATCGCGGCGGTGCTTCCCATGGTGACGCCAAGGGCGGTCATCCAGTCTTCCAGCGCATTACCCGGCAACAGAAAATCCATGCAGTACTCCTCGCAAGCCAGAACCATCCAAGGCGCTAGTGTGCGGTCCGGGCCGCGCGGGGCGCGCACAATTGACAGGCGTGTTCGCCGGCCGATACATTGAACGTTTGCATCGCTCCACTTCATGGCATGTCGAAATTCACGGTTTCCTGCGGCACCCTGGTCGTCAATCCGCGGCGTGAGCTGCTGCTCTGCCACGTCACCGACACCCCCAAGTGGGACATCCCCAAGGGCATCCGCGATCCCGGCGAAACCGAACTGGAAGCGGCCGTGCGCGAGCTGCGCGAGGAGGCCGGGCTGGCCTTCGATCCCGCGCTGTTCCAGGACCTGGGCCCCTTCGAGTACCGGCGCGACAAGCGCCTGCATCTCTACCTGGTGCGCTCGGGGCCCGAACTCGACAACCTGGACCACCTGCACTGCAGCAGCTACTTTCCGCACCACGCGACCGGCGCGCCGACGCTGGAGATGGACGGCTACCGCTGGGCCGTGCGCGAGGAGTTGCGCGCCCTGTGCTGGCCGCGCATGGCCGAGGTGCTGCTCGGCATAGACTGGTAGAAGGCGCTCAGTCCTGGACCCGCGCCAGTACCTCCTGGATCGCCTCCAGGGTGGCCGGCTTGGTCAGGTGCATGTCGAAGCCCGCCGCCGCCGTGCGTGCGCGGTCCGCTTCGCCGCCCCAGCCGGTCAGCGCGACCAGCTTGATGCCGGCGTGGCGCGCTTCGCTGCGAATCGCCGTCGCCACCTCGTAGCCGGACAGGCCCGGCATGCCCAGGTCGAGGAAGACCACCTGCGGCGCCAGGCCGGGAAGCATGCGCAGGGCCTGGTGGCCGTCGTTCGCCACCGGCGCGCTGTGGCCCAGCAGCTCGAGCAGGGCGGACAGGGTCTCGGCCGCGTCGCGGTTGTCGTCCACCACCAGCACGATCAGGCCCTCGCGCCCGGCGCGGGTCGGCTCTGCCTCAGCGGGGTCGCTGGCCGGCGGCGTGCCGGCCGATTCGGCATGCAGCGGCAGGCGCACCGTGAACACGCTGCCGGCATTGGTGCCGGCGCTGGCGGCGCGTACGCTGCCGCCGTGCAGCTCCACCAGGCTGCGCACCAGCGACAGGCCGATCCCGAGGCCGCCCGCACCGGGGTGCTGTCCCTGGCCGACCTGGGTGAATACCTTGAACACGTCTTCCAGCGATTCCGGGGCGATCCCGATGCCGTTGTCGGACACGGCGATCACGGCCTGGTCGCCGTCGCGCTCGGCGGCCAGCACGATGCGTCCGCCGCGCGGCGTGTAGCGTGCCGCGTTGTTGAGCAGGTTGCTGACCACCTGGGTCAGACGGGTGGGATCCGCGTCGAGCAGCAGCGGCTCGGCGGGCATGCGCACGTCGAGATAATGGCGGGCGGCCTCGATCTGGGGCATGCTGGTGTCGATCGCGTTCGAGAGCACCGCGGCCAGGTCGACCCGCTCGCGTTTGAGCTCCACCTGGCCGCGCGTGATGCGCGCCACGTCCAGCAGGTCGTCGACCAGGTGCACCAGGTGTCCCAGCTGGCGGTCCATGATGTCGTGCACGCGCCTCACGGCCTGGGCATCCTCCGGGGCGCGGCGGATGAACTGCAGGCCACTGCGGATCGGCGCCAGCGGGTTGCGCAGCTCGTGCGCGAGGGTGGCCAGGAATTCCGTCTTCAGGCGGTTCGCCTCGGACAGGTCCGAGGCCATCTTGCGCAGCGCGTCTTCGGAACGGCGCCGCTCGGTAATGTCGGTGAACAGGATGGCGACGCGGCGCCATTCCGCCGGGCCGAGGCGGGTGGCGTAGACGTCGTACCAGCGCCCGAGTTCGCGCGCCTCGTTCACGAAGCGCACCGGCTCGCCGCTCTCGGCCACGCGGCCGTAGATCTCGAACCAGTGCGGCTCGTGGCGGGGCGCGAGCTGGCGCATGGTGCGGCCGACCGCGTCGCGCAGGCCGGTATGCTTGACGAAGGCCGGGTTCGCTTCCAGGAAGCGGTAGTCGGCCGGCTGGCCCTTGCTGTCGTATAGCATCTCGATCACGCACAGGCCTTCGTCGATCGACTCGAACAGGGTGCGGTAGCGCTCCTCGGTCACCCTCAGCTGCTGCTCGGCCTCGATCTGGCGGGTGGCGTCGATCACCACGCCGCGGATGCGCGACGCACCGCCGCGCGGGTCGGTGTCGGCATGGCCGCGCGCGATGGCCCAGCGCCAGGCGCCGCCGGGAAGCCGGATGCGGAAGGTGGCGTCGTAACCGCCGCCGCGGCTTGCCGCTTCGGCCAGGCGCGACTGGATTAACGGCACGTCGTCCGGATGCAGGGCCGCCAGGTAGGCCGCCAGCGGCGCGCCCTCGGCCAGCGCCGGATCGATTCCGAACAGGGCAGCCATGCGGGTATCGGCGCTGACCCGGTCGGCAGCGATATCCCAGCTCCACACCGCCAGCTCGGCGGCGGCGATGATGGTCTCGAGACGCGCGCGGGTATCCATCAGGTCGGATTCGGCGCGCTGACGCTCGGCCATGCTGCGGAAGGCGTCGATGTAGAAGCGCGCCTTGGCCTTCAGGATGGCGGGCGAGAGCGGGGCATGCAGCACCGCGATGGCGCCGGCCTCGTACAGGGCCTCGACCGGCGGCGAATCGGACGCAAAATCGGACGCGGAGCGCGGCGCGGGCAGGCCGAGCGCCACGATCGGCGTGTGCACGGAGCGCAGGTTTGCGCGCATCAGGCGGATCGTGTTGAGCAACATCGCCGTGTCGCCCGCATACCCGGTCAGGATCAGCGCGAAGTCATGGTTCCTGGCCTGGACCAGCCCCTCGGCGGCCGTCTGGACGCGCACGATCGCCTGTCCGAGTTCCTTGGACACCTGCAGCACCACCGGATCCACCACAGGCAGGTTGCAGATCAAGAGGACGGTAGGGTGGACGCCGGCGCTCAGCATCCGGGTCCTTCGATCGGGGTGCACGCGCGTGCGCAAACTGGCGGGCGGGGACGGGCTTCGGTCATGTAGGCGTTGGTGGCGCCGGCCCTTGCGGACCGGCACCGAAGTAATGGTCTCTTCGACAATCTAAGCGGGCGCCCCCGCGCTGTCAACGTCTCTTTTCCGCCACCCGCGCCGCATGGCGCCGGTGGCCGGTGCGCCCCCGATCATGCTTTGCCGGTAGTATCTTTTCGCGTCCAGGGAAGCAATGATTTATTCTGGCGCGCAGGGATCGGTCACGAAAAATGTGCCCGGCAAGGCCTCGCCGGCCGCGCATGAACCGGAGCGATACCCCTTGGTATCGCGAGGATTTGCAACGCCGCCGGATGCGTTTTCTCGTGGCCGAGGACGCCGCCATAATTGCATCAGTGCTTCCCTCAGCGCAGCGGGATTGAAAGGAGAAAAGCATGGAAGCAAGCAAAGTAGGCGGAGCAGGTGTCCCCACGGTCGAACAGGTCGACGTGGCGCGGATCATGGGCGGCCTGTACGGCGACGGCATCATCGCCTGCCGCGGCGCCTTCGAGCGCGCCTGGGTCGAGCGCCTGGGCAAGGAGATCGCGATGCTGTTCGACGAAGCGCGCGGGCGGCCCGGCGGGGCGCTCGAGCGCGGACCGAACCGCTACTACGTCGAGGTCCATCCGGAACGCCTGTCGGGCTTCCTCGACATCGTCACCCATCCCTGGGTGGTGTCGGTCTGCCGCGCGGTGCTCGGTCCCGACTACAAGATCGTCGAGGTGGGCTTTGACGTGCCGGGACCAGGCGCCATGCACCAGCCCTGGCACCGCGATTTCGCCTCGCCGCCCGAGACCCTGAGCGGCCGGCGCCTGAGCTCGCTGGCCTTCAACATCACGACGGTCGATGTCACCGAGGACATGGGGCCCTTCGAGATCGCGGTCGGCACCCAATGGGACGACCTGGCGGGCGGCGACCCGATGTTCCCGCCGCAGGGAACCTGGGCCCGCTACGAGGAGCGCGCCCAGCGCAAGCTGCCGCAGGCGGGCGACATCTCGGCGCGCTCGGCCCTGACCATCCACCGCGGCACGGCAAATCAATCGAACCGCTCGCGGCCCGTGCTGGTTGTGGGAGCGGAGGCGCCCGACTGCACCAGCCTGGTCAAGCACGACCTGCAGATGTCGCGCGCCTTCCATGCCGGCCTGCCGCTGGAGGTGGCGCGCCACCTGAACACCCGCGTGGTCGACGAGCTCGAGCCGATCTACCAGGCGCATACCATCGAAGGCCTGCGCATGGGCGTGTCGATGTCGTAGGGTCGATGTCCCAGGGTCGATGTCGCAAACGGGGGGAAGGATTGGGCGGCAAGAAGCCGCGCACCGGCATGGTGCGCGGTGTGGGAGTCAAGGCTTGTCGGGCACCTGCTGCGCCGGCACCGGCGTCTTGAGACTTTCGGGAATGGCGTCGGCGATGCCGTTGCTTGGCGCCTGGCCCACGCGGCGGGCCTCGTCGGAATGCTGGTCGAGGCTGACTTCCTCGGCCACGTCGAAGCGGCCGTCCTCGGCGCCGCCGTCGCCGGGCAGCAGGTTCTCGGAGCGCTTGTCCTCGCCGCCGCTGTTCACGGGCGTCCCGTCCTTGGACGTCGGGTTCGAGGGCTGTTTGGATTCGGCCATGCTGTCCTCCTGGAATCGTTTCGGGTGGCTCCGATTATCTCCCAGCCCTTTACCCCCGGGCGCACGCTATCGGCGCTTGTCCTTCAGCGGCAGGTTCTTCTCCAGGATCGCCCACAGGATCAGGCCATAGGCCAGCAGGCGGATCAGGTAGTGCAGGGGCGAATCCTCGCCGCCCTGGTCGCGCAGCACCGCGTACAGCCGGTGCGCCCCTTGGATCGCGAAGGACAGCGCGAACCACAGGAAGAAGCGGTCGGCCGAGCTGCGCCAGAAGCGGATGAAGAACAGGGCGATGGTCAGCGAAGCCATCGCGATCGCGCCGCTAAGGAGGTCGTTCAGAGGGTCAATCATTTTCGTAGATCAAACCATACAGGAGGAGCAGGCAGGCCAGCAGGGCGCTGATCAGGCGCAGCGGCATGAAGTCGACGTTGGGGAACACGACCTTGTCCAGCAGCAGGAACAGGTTATTCACGGTCATCACCGCGAAGCAGGACCCGCTCCAGAACAGGAGCCGGTAACGGGTGCGCCGGTAACTGCTGAACAGCAGCCAGGCGCAGGCCAGCGAGGTCAGGATGCAGAGGGTGTAGATGATCTCGCCCATGTCAGGCGTCCTTTCGCAAGCGGAAGGCGTCGGCGAATTTTTGCGCCTTCCGGTCGAGGGTGGAATGGATCAGGTGGGTCACTTCCACCAGGTGCTTGGCATAGAGTTCGGCTAGGCGGTCGACCAGTTCGCGCAGCGCCTCGGTGGCCGGCGCGTAGCAATAGGCATGCTCCGCCGGCGCGTCGCAGCGGCGCGCCATGCCGGCGGTGCACAGGTCGTCGAGCAGGCCCTGCGCGACCTTCTCGCGGGTGTAGAGCCGTTCGGCCAGGGCAGTGCTGTCCCATTGCTGGCCGGGTGCGGCGCGCAAGAGCAGCAGGGCTTCCAGGAACGGCACGGAGGGCACGCTCGTCAGTACGAAGCGCCGCAGGTCCTCCGGAATCTCCGGTTGTGTCATTCGCGAATCATGTGTTTCCGGAAGGGAAATTTTCGTTTAGGAAAAGACAAATTCTAAATCATTCTTCCTAGCAATGCACTTTCAATCGTGCGCCGTATGTACCGCAGCGCATCCACCGTATTGTGGAGCCGCGGGCGTTGCTGTCGGCTAAAATGATCGCACTGCTTTTTTGAGTTCGATCATCATGTTCCGTACCATCCTCGCTCGCCTCTTCATGGCGGGCGCGCTGCTCGCGGCTGGCGCTGTCCAGGCCGCCAGCTGCCCCGTCCATTACCTTGATGGCCGTGCGCCCGAGATCCGCAATCCCAAGCTGGCCAGCGGCGCCCGCGAACTATGCTACGGCGTATTCGGCGTGATGCATTCGGGCGTGACCCGCACGCCGCTCTGGTCCGCCGAGCACCTCCGCGCCGACAACCTGGAACGCGCCGAAGGCCTCGACCGCGACAACGCCTTCCACGCCGAGCCGCGCCTGCCGCAAGGCCAGCGCGCCGAGCTCTCCGATTATGCGCGCAGCGGTTTCGACCGCGGCCATCTGGCGCCCAACGGCGACATGCCGGACCGGCGCACCCAGCGCGAGAGCTTTTCGCTGGCCAACATGGTGCCCCAGGACAGCGACCACAACCGCCACATCTGGGGGCCGATCGAACAGAGCGTGCGCAAGATGGCCAAGCGCGAAGGCGAACTCTATGTCATTACCGGCCCGGCCTTCCTGGGGACCAGCCTGCGCAAGGTCGGCAACGTGATCGTGCCCAGCCACTTGTACAAGGTGGTGTACAGTCCGCGCCAGAAGGCCGCCGCCGCCTGGTTCGTCGAGAACCGCAGTGGGGCGCCGATCCACGTGATACCGGTGGCCGAGCTGGAACGCATCGTCGGCATCGAACTGCTGCCTTCGCTCAGCCGCCAGCAGAAGGAACGCATGCTGCGTCTGCCGAAGATCAAGCAGCGCAAGCCGCGCGCCGAGGGCCGCCAATAACAGGGAGACAGGGAGAACCCATGAAGCCGAAGAAGACCGTATTCTCGCCGTTCGCGAACGAAGCCGACGTGCTCGAAGTCGGCAACCTGATGCTGGAAAACCGTGTCGACCGCATCACCGTGTCGGGCGACGTCGACCTGACCGCGGACCAGCAGGGCCTGGCGGCGGCGCGCCGCCTGCACGAGGCGCTGGGCGCGATCGTTGCCGCGCTGGAGGCGCGCGAGTTGCCCGATCGCCTGCCGCCGCCGCAGGCCAAGACGGTCGGCAACCCCTTCGCCTGAGGGCCGTGTGCGCTGATTCTTCGGGTGGGGAAGTTCTTCGGTTGTCGAGCGTCAATGGTGCGCGAGTCTGAGCGCGTTTGGGGTACGCTCGGTTGGCAAAGCGCTAATCATGCAGCGCGTGAACCGCCAGGACGGCGGGTGCGCGGCGCTACCCAACCCACTTGGAGGAACGATCATGCAACATACGCTTGTAGCGGTATTCGACAACCGTACCGACGCACAGAATGCGATGAACGAACTGCTGTCGTCGAACTATTCCCGCGAGAACGTCCGCCTGTCCGATTCGGACACGACCGGCATGGGCGACACGGGCACCACCCGCACCGCCGACACCGGCGAAGGCATCGGCTCCAGCATCAAGAACTTCTTCAGCGACCTGTTTGGCGATGACGATACGGGCCATGCCAGCCGATACGAAACCGCCGTCAGCGGCGGACGCCACGTGCTGACGCTCACCGCCGACTCGCTGCCGGAAGTCGAGCGCGCCGCCGACATCGTCGAGCGCTACGGCCCGACCGACATCGACGAGCATTCCGACCGCACCGGTTCCATGGCCGGGATGGGCATGGCGGGCGCGATGGGCGCCGGCAGCGCCGGCCTGCAGCAGTCCTCCTCGATGTCGGCCCAGTCCGACACTTCGAAGACCTCCCAGACCTCCCAGACCTTGCGATCCTCGAGCGCGCAGGGCGGCATCCAGCGTACCGACTCGCTGCAGCGCGACACCGCGGCGCTGCGGCGCGACGAGACCAGCGCCTCGATCCCGGTGGTGGAAGAACAGCTGAAAGTCGGCAAGCGCGAAGTCCAGCGCGGCGGCGTGCGCATCTTCTCGCGCGTGGTCGAAACCCCGGTCGACCAGACCATCGGCCTGCGCGAAGAGCATGTGAACGTCGAGCGCCACCGCGTCGACCAGCCGATCAATCCGAACGACGCCACCGCGTTCAAGGAGCAGACCATCGAGATGCGCGAGACCGCGGAGGAAGCCGTGGTGCAGAAATCCGCGCGCGTGGTCGAGGAAGTGACGATCGGCAAGCAGGTCAATGAACGCCAGCAGCAGATCCACGACACGGTGCGCCGCACCGAAGTCGACGTCGAGCGCCTGGGCGCGACCGGCGGCCTGCGCGACGACGACAGCTACTACCGCAGCCACTTCACCAGCAACTACGGCAGCAGCGGCGCTTCCTACGACGACTATGCCCCGGCGTATTCGTACGGCACCCAGATGCGCAGCGACAGCCGCTACGCCAACCGCCAGTGGGACGACGTCGAGAGCGACCTGCGCACCGACTGGGAAACCCGCAATGCCGGCAGCACCGGCTCGACCTGGGAAAAGATGAAGGCGGCGGTGCGCCGCGGCTGGGACCGCATGACGGACGATGACGACGACAGCTACTACCGCAACCACTACAACAGCAACTTCGCCTCCAGCGGCGCCGCCTATGACGACTACGCCCCGGCATATTCCTACGGCTCGCAAATGCGCAGCGACACCCGCTACAGCAACCGCCAGTGGGACGACGTCGAGAGCGACCTGCGCACCGACTGGGAAACCCGCAATGCCGGCAGCACCGGTTCGACCTGGGAGCGCATGAAAGCGGCCGTGCGTCATGGCTGGGACCGCATGACTGACGACAACTCCACCCGCCGCGGCTACTAAGGCGGCTGCCGCCGGACCGGCGTGTCCGGCCTTATGCGACGGCGCCCGCGGGCGCCGTTTTTACTGGGCGCGCGGCAGGCGGCCCCTGCTGGGCAGGCGCGCGCCCGCCCCAGCGGGTTTGGAGTAGTCTGAACGCATTGTCCAGCCACCCACAGGAGCCGACCAGATGTCAAGCAACACACCCCCATCCGGCGCCGCGTCCGAGTCCGGGGAGAGCCTGTCCATCCCCGTGTTCGAGGAGCGGCTCGAGGTGGGCACCCGGGTCGCCGAGACCGGGGGCGGGGTGCGCATCCACAAGACGGTGTCGGAACAGCCGGTCACCATCGACGAGCGCCTGGCGCGCGAAGAGGTGGAAGTCCGGCACGTGCCGGTGGACCGCATCGTGGCCGCCGACCAGGCGCCCACCACCCGCTACGAAGGCGACACGCTGGTGGTGCCGGTGCTCGAGGAAGTGCTGGTGGTGGAACGCCGCCTGCGCATCAAGGAAGAACTGCATATTACCCGCGTACGGCGCGAGGAGCGCTTCCAGGACGAGGTCATGCTGAAAGCCGAGCAGGTCCACGTCGAGCGCTTCGACGAGGCCGGAACGCCGCCAACCACCTGAGCCATTCCAATACGGAGGAAACGACCATGCAACACACACTTGTAGCCGTGTTCGACAACCGGACCGACGCGCAAAATGCGATGAACGAATTGCTGTCGTCGGGATTCTCCAAGGGAGAAGTGCGCCTGTCGGCCGCCGACCCCACCGGACAGACCGACCCTGTCACGGGCGAGTCGGACATCGCGGGCGACCGCGACCTGGCGCATGACCGGGCCGGCGATACCAGCAACCTGGGCATTACCGCCAGCATCAAGCATTTCTTCAGCGACCTGTTCGGGGGCGACAATCCGGACCACGTCAGCCGCTACGAGGGCGCCGTCACCCGCGGTCACCACGTGCTCACCGTGACCGCCGACTCGCTGCCCGAAGTCGAGCGTGCGGCCGACATCGTCGAGCGCTACGGACCGACGGACATCGACGAACAGGCCTCCAGCTTCGGCGAAGTGCCGTCCGGGACCGGGGCCATGCGCATGGGCAGCAGCAGCGCCATGCAGTCGGCGCCGATGTCGTCCCAGTCGCAATCCCCGTCCCAGGCCCAGTCCGGGCGCGGACAGAACCTGCAGGGCGGCCAGGCCCAGCAAAGCCAGCACAGCCTTGACAACCCGGGCGACCGCAAGCTGTTCCAGCAGCAGTCGCTGAACCAGGCCGAGCCGATGGGCACGACCTACCAGGAACCGATGGGCAAGAGCGGCCTGAGCGCGACCGGCGGCACGTCGCTGCAGGGCTCCACCCTGCAGGAGAATCCGGTCCAGGCCTCCTCGCTCGAAGGCACGCCGCAGGGCCTGGGCGCGTCCGCCGGCTCGATGACGGGCTCGATGAGGGGCTCGATGTCGGGCCCGATGGCGGGATCAACGACGGGCAACCCGATCCGTTCCGACTCGCAACAGCGCGGCGGGGTCGCGGCAGGCGGCTGGGCGACTCAGCAGCGCGGCGGTTCGCGCATCTATTCGCGTGGCGACATGGACCAGTCCGGCTATTCGACGGGCGCGAACATGGACGACGACAGCTATTTCCGCGAGCATTTCAGCAGCGCCTACAGCGCGAGCGGCGATTCCTATGACGACTACGCGCCGGCCTACCGCTACGGCTCCGAGATGGCGCGCGGCACCTATGCCGGCCGCAAGTGGAACGAGGTCGAGAACGACCTGCGCACCCACTGGGAATCGCGCACCGGCAACGACACGAACTCGGCCTGGGACCGCATGAAGGACGCGGTGCGGCGCGGCTGGGACCGGATCACGGACGACGACGACACCCACTACCGCAGCCACTACGCCAGCACCTACGGCAGCACGGGCGGCGCCTACGACGACTATGCGCCCGCCTACAGCTACGGCGCCCGCATGCGCCGCGACCGCCGCTACAGCGACCGCAAGTGGGACGATGTCGAGACCGACCTGCGCACCGAGTGGGAAAGCAGCCATGCAGGCTCGGCCTGGGAAAACATGAAGGCGGCGGTGCGCCGCGGCTGGGACCGCGTGACCCGCGACGACGATAACGACAGCTACCGCAGCCATTACAGCAGCACCTACGAAGGCAGCGGCGTCGCTTACGACGCCGTGGCGCCGGCCTATGCCTACGGCTCACAGATGCGCGGCGACAGCCGCTACGCCAACCGCCAGTGGGACGAGGTCGAAGGCGACCTGCGCACCGACTGGGAAACCCGCAATCCCGGGTCGACCTGGGAAAACATGAAGGCGGCGGTGCGCCGGGGCTGGGACCGCATGACCGGCGACGACGACGAGGATTATTACCGCAGCCACTACAGCTCGACCTACGGCGCCAGCGGCAAGGACTACGACGAGTATGAGCCGGCCTATTCCTACGGCACCGAGATGGCGCGCAGCGAGACCTACCGTAACCGTCCCTGGGATGAGGCCATGCCCAGCCTGCGCAGCGACTGGGAAGCGCGCCAGGCGAGCGGCGCCAGGATGGATGCCGACGGCACGAAGGCGGTTGCCTCCTCGGCGTGGGAAGACATGAAGGACGCGGTGCGCCACGGCTGGAACCGCATGACGAATGCCTTCTCCGACACCGACGAGGACAGCTATTACCGCAGCCACTATCGTAGCCACTACGGCTCCGCCGTGGGCGGCGCGGGCGATTCCTACGACACTTACCGTCCGGCTTACGAATACGGCAGCAGCATGCGCCGCGATCCGCAATACAGCAGCCGCGAATGGGACGATGCCCTCGAAAACGAGCTGCGCAGTGGCTGGCAAAGCCGTTATCCGGGCGGGCCGAGCACCTGGGACAAGGTGAAGGAGGCGGTGCGGCACGGCTGGAACCGGCTGACCTACTGAGTCTTTCGGCATGAAGGCCGGCCTGCGGCCGGCCCATGTTCAAACGACCGCGGCGCCCTCGGGCGCCGCTGTTTGCTTCAGCGCACGGAGCGCCCGATGCCGGAGCTTACTGGGCGAAGGCCTGGTCCGCCGGGGTGATCCTCAGCGCCTCCGGCCTGATCCCCAGCTTCATCGCGCCAATCGCCTTGTCCTCGTCCAGCAGCGCTTGCGGCTTGTTGGCGTCGTAGGCGATCGGCGAGAAGGCGTCGCTCACCAGTTTGTCCTTCAGGCCGGCCGCATCCTTGGTGATGATCACCACCGACAGGTTCCTGGCGGACAGGTGGCGCCTGATCGCCGCGTTGACGTCGGCCGCGCTCAGTTTGGCCAGGCCGTCGCGCATCATGCGGGTGAATTCCGGGGTGCCGTACCACTGGGCGTCGAGCGCATAGCCGAGCTGCTGGTCCTGGGTCGCGGTCATCACGAACACGTTCTTCATGAGGTAGTCGCGGGTGGTGGCGAAATCCTGCTCGCTCAGGCCGTTCTCGACCAGCTTGCCCAGCTCGTGCAGGGCCACGCGCAGGGCGAAGTGGCCGTTCTCCGGCGCCACCGGACGGATCCAGACCTCGAACAGCTGCGCCTTGCGGCCCAGGTTCGGGTTGGGGAAGAACTGGAACATCCCGCGCGGGAAGGCCTCGATGTAGGCATAGTCGCCGTAGTTCATGCCGCGTTCCTCGCGGATGCGCTGGTACAGGCGGGCGCTGGAGGCGCGGTGCTCGCCCAGCCAGGTCTTTGCCAGCCACAGCGCCGGGAAGTCCGGGTGCGAGCGGGTGACGGCCAGCGGCAGGCCAAAGGAGATCGCGGTGGCGCGGGTGTTCTTCTCGACGATCTCGACCTCGAGGCCCTGGGGCATGCGGCCGCGCGGCACGCCCGTGGCCGGCAGGCCGGCGCCCTGCGGCAGGCGCGCCAGCTGGCTCTTGAGCGAAGCGGCCATGCGTTCGCTGACGTCGCCGGAGATGCCGACGCGCAGGGCGCCCTGGGCGTAGGCCTGGCGGTAGAAGGCCTTGACGTCGTCCATGGTGATCGCGTCCAGGCCCTTGATCGTGCCCAGCACCGGATGCCCATAGGGCGTGCCGGCGAAGATGTTCGCTTGCAGCCTCTCCTTGCCGAATTCCTCCTCGTTGTTGGCCTTCAGGTCCAGCACCAGGGCATTGCGCTGGGCGTCCTTCAGGCGGCGGAAGTCTTCCTCGCGGAAGCCCGGGTCCACCAGCAGCGGCATGGCGACGGCCATGAAGGCGTCCCAGTTGTCCTTGTGGGTGGTGCCGGTAAAGGTGGTCATTTCCTTGTCGGTCTGTTCAAGGAAGCTGCCGGCGAGGGGGAACAGGGCCTTGCTCACCTCGTCGATCTTGCGCTCGCGCGAACCGGCGCCGGCGACCATGGCGGCGGTGAGTGCGGCCAGGCCCTCCTTGCCCTGCGGGTCATGCGCCGAGCCGGCCGCGAACAGCAGCTTGAAGCGGATCTGCGGCAGGGCCGACTTCTGGACCAGCACGTCGAACTTCGCGTCCGCCGCCTTGGGCGCGAAGCTGGCCAGTGGCGGCAGGGTCTCGATGCCCGCCGGCAGGGCCTCGTGCGCCAGGGTGGTCACGACCATTGCCTCGTCGACCAGGTACTTGCGGGCGGCGGCCTGGAGGTCGGCCGGGCTCAGGCTGTCGACCACGCGGTAGTAGCGGTTCAGGGTGCCGTAGGAACGGTTGAAGTGCACATACGACGCCAGGGTCGATGCGATCTGCTCGGTATTGTCGAGCGAGCGGATCAGGCCGTATTTCTGGGCCGACTTGGCGTCTTCCAGGGCCTGGGCGGCGACCGGTTCGTCGCGCAGCCTGGCCACCGTTTGCAGGATGGCGTCGCGCACGTACAGGGCGTCGACCGGCCGCTTGACCCTTGCCCCGATCGTGGCCAGGGTCGGATCGACCCGGTTCGGCGTGGAGTCGAACAGCTGGTCGACCTTCTGCTCGTCCTGTACCAGGCGCTTGTACAGTGGGGAGGTGCGCCCGAAGGACAGCGACAGCAGCATCGACAGCGCCGCCTGGTCCTTGGCGGTGTCCGAGAAGGCCGGGGCGCGGAAGGCGACCGTCACCAGCGGCAGGGTCGGGGTCTGCCAGGCCACATGGCGGTACTGGGCGCCGCGCGGCGCCGGCTCGGCGGGCACCGGGGCCTTGTAGCTGCCGCGGCGCCAGGAAGACCAGTACTTCTCGACCAGGGCGATGGCCTTGGCCGGTTCGACGTCGCCGGCGACGATCACCGTGGTGCGCTCGGGCCGGTACCAGCGGTCGAAGAAAACCTTGGAGTAGTCGTACTGGTTGGGCATGTCCTCGATGTCCTTGAGGAAGCCCATGGTGGTGTGCTTGTAGGTATGGGTGCTGTAGGCGGCGTCGCGCTGCACCTCGAACAGCTTCTGCATCGGGTTCGCGCTGTTCTTGTTGTACTCGCCCAGCACGGCGCGCGACTCGGTCTTGAAGGCCTCCACCGGATAGGACAGGTGCTGGAAGCGGTCGGCCTCGACCTTCAGCACGGTTTCCAGGTCTTCCTTGGCGAAGGTGGTGTAGTAGTTGGTCAGGTCGTCGCTGGTGTAGGCGTTCTGGCGCGCGCCCGCCTTGGTGATGACTTCCTGGTATTTTTCCGGCGGATAGCTGGGCGTGCCGCGGAACATCATGTGCTCGAAGAAGTGGGCGAAGCCCGACTTGCCAGGCTCGATCTCGTTGCGCGAACCGGTCTGCACCGGGATCTGGACCGAGACCAGGTTCGGGAAACCGGTCGGCACCACGATCACCTTCAGGCCGTTGGCCAGGGTTTTCTCGGTCGCCTTGAAGGGCAGGACGTCGGCGGACGCGGCGTCTTTCGGCGCCGGCTTGGCGGGCGCGGCCAGCAGAAGGGCGGGCGCCAGGGTGGACGCCAGGAGCGCCGGAATCAGTGCCGCGCGCGTGGTGCGCGTCAGGGTCGGGGTGAGCACGTTGTCTCCTTGGAAAATACGCTAAGCGGGCAGCATAGAATATTTGGCAAGGAATGAACAGCGCCCGATTGGCCGCTTGGCGGCGTGTTTACGCGGCTTCGCTCATGGGCAGGCTGATGCGGTTGCGCCCCAGGTGCTTGGCGCGGTACAGGGCGGCGTCCGCGATCGCCACCAGCTGGCTGGCGTTGTTGTCCGGCCCGGCGATGGCGGTGGCGGCGCCGATCGACACCGTGACGTGCTTGCACGGCGCGAAGCGGCAAGGCAGCTGCAGCTGTTCGACCCGGCTGCGGATGCGCTCGGCGACGATGGCCGCACCCTTGAGCGACTGGTTCGGCAGGATCACGGCGAATTCCTCGCCGCCGTAGCGCGCCACCAGGTCGTTGGCGCGCATCTCGCTCGCCACGGCCCTGGCCACGCGCTTGAGGCATTCGTCGCCGCCCAGGTGGCCGTGGGCGTCGTTGTAGGCCTTGAAGTTGTCGACGTCGACCATCAGGAGCGAGAGCGGCTGCTGCTGGCGCAGGGCGCGCGCCCACTCGGCATGCAGCGTGTCGTCGAAGCAGCGGCGGTTGGCCAGGCCGGTGAGGCCGTCGCGGGTGGCCAGCTGTTCCAGGGCGACCTGGGCCATCTTCTCGTCGGTCAGGTCGCGCAGGGTCTCGACCACGGCAGACAGGCGTCCGCCGCCGTCGAAGATCGGGCTGGCGTCGGCGGCCAGGTAGCGCCGCCTTCCGGCGCGCGGCATGTCGCACCAGCTTTCGACCGAGAGCGCGGCCGGGTGCGCGGAATCGGGTGCCTCGCCGGGCGCGCCGCCCGCCGCCATGCGCGGGTAGATGGAACGGCTGGCCTCGGCGCCTCCTTGCAGCAGCAGGTCGGCCAGGGTCGGCTGCTCCTGCTCGTAGAAGCTGCGCCAGTGGTCGGCGGTGCCCAGCATTTCCCCGGCCGGGACGCCCGTCAGCTGCTCGCAGGCGCGGTTCCAGATCATCACGCGCGAGCGGGTGTCGAGTACGAACACGGGCACCGACAGGCTTTCCATCAACTGGCCGACGAAGGCCACGTCCTGGACCAGGGGGATCGTGCCGGGCGCCGAAGCCGGCAACTGAGTCGGCAACTGAGTCGGCAACTGAGTCGGCAAATGAGTCGGCAAATGAGTCGCCAAATGAGCCGCCGGCTGAGCGCCTGTCTGGGGATGGGTGCTGATCATGGAGCCGTCCTTTGCATTCGCGGATGGCAGCCGGCTGGCTGCCAGGAGCAATTCTGCTACCGCGGCAAGAACGACTTATTGATTTTGAGCAAGGGCCGAAGGCGGCTAGGCGGTCGCGGCTAGCTCGCGCACCGGGATCTCCAGCAGCATCCGCCTTCGGCCGGGCGCCGCCTCGGCCATCGCCAGGCTGGCACGGAGGGCGTGCAGGCGTTCATGCAGTTCCTCGGGCAGGGCGGCGGCGCAAAGCGAGGACCCACCCTCGATCTGCAGGCGCAGGCGGTCGGCGCCCTCGGCCAGGCGAACGTGCAGCGGGCCCGCGCCGCTTGCGGCGGCGACTTCCTGCAGCAGGCGGAACACGGCCAGGCGGGCGGCGCGGTCGGCAGGGCCTGGTGCGGCCGGATCGAGGCCGGCGTCGAAGCGGTAGCGCAGGCCGGAGGCGCGCGCCTGGTCCTGGAGCAGCCGCTGCAGCGCCTGGCGCAGGCCTTCCTGCGCGCCGACCTGGCGCAGACCGCCGGCCACGCTGCGGAACGCCGTGATGGCGCCATCGACGCCGGCCAGGGCGTGATCGAGGCGGCCGGCCAGTTGCGGCCCTGTGGCAGCGCCCTCGTGCAGACGGCTGAGTTCGGCGCGTAGGCGGACCAGGCGGCTGCCCAGCTGGCTGTCGAGATCGCGGGCGATCCGCGAGCGTTCTCCCTGGCGCACGCCTTCCTGGCGCCGCACCAGGCGGCACAGCACGTCATGGTGCTCCGCCAGGGCCTGGTCGGCGTGACTGCGCGCCTCGCGCTCGGCGGCCAGCTGCAGCAGCAGGGCATGGGCGCGCTCCTCGGTGCTGACGCTGCGCCTCAGGCCGAGGAAGGCGAGCACCAGCGCGGCCAGGGTGACCAGCGCGCAGGCCAGCAGTTCGAGCGGTACCGAGCGCAGCGCCGCGGGCACGCCCGGCGCGGCCCAGGCCGGGCAGGGCGCCGCCAGCGACGGGACTGCGAGCACCTGGGCTAGGAATGCGGTGGGCTTTGTCATGGCTTCCTTCTTACGGTAGTAGGAAAGTTCCGCTGAATCGTCCGTAAGAACTTATCGCGAAGCCGGGGCGGGAATATTGTTAATGCTCAAAGTTTGTGCAGCCATGGAAACGGCCTCGTCGGCCGCGGATGGTGCGCCGAATGCTGCGGCGCGCTATAATGGAGGGTTGACGAACGCCGAGCCGCCCGACGGATGGCTCCACTCAGGCTCTTATTGTGACCTACAGCATTAAAGAAATCTTCTATACCCTGCAGGGCGAAGGCGCCCATGCGGGGCGTCCGGCGGTGTTCTGCCGCTTCTCCGGCTGCAACCTGTGGACCGGCCGCGAGCAAGACCGCGCCACTGCGGTCTGCACCTTCTGCGACACCGATTTCGTCGGCACCGACGGCGAGCGCGGCGGCAAGTTCAAGGACGCCGCGGCCCTGGCCGCCGAGATCGACAGCCTGTGGCCGGCCGCCCACGCCGCCAGCAAGTACGTGGTCTTCACCGGCGGCGAGCCGCTGCTGCAGCTGGACGGGCCCCTGGTCGACGCCATGCACGCCCACGGCTTCACGATCGCCATCGAGACCAACGGCACCCTCCCGGTGCCCGCCGGCGTCGACTGGGTATGCGTAAGTCCGAAGATGGGCTCGAAACTGGTCGTCGAGAAGGGCAACGAGATCAAGGTCGTGATTCCCCAGGCGAACCAGGATCTGGCCGCCTACGAACATCTCGATTTCGAGAATTTCTACGTCCAGCCGATGGACGGTCCGCTGGCCGCCCACAATACCCGCCTGGCGATCGAGACCTGCCGCCGCAATCCCAAGTGGAAGCTCAGCATCCAGACCCACAAGCTGCTCCAGATCCCTTAAATTTAGTGTCATTCAGACTCATAAAGCTTCCATGCTGACGATTACCCGCAAGCTCGAATTCGATGCCGGCCACCGGATTCCCGACCACAAGAGCCAGTGCCGCAACCTGCACGGCCACCGCTACACCCTCGAGATCACCCTGCAAGGCGCGGTGATCGACGCCGACGGCAATTCCGACAACGGCATGATCATGGATTTCTCGGACGTCAAGGCGCTCGCCAAGGAGCACCTGGTGGATGTCTGGGACCACGCCTTCCTGGTCTATGAAAAGGACGAGAAGGTGCGCGATTTCCTGGCCTCGCTGCCCGGCCACAAGACCGTGATCATCGACCGCATCCCCACCGTCGAGAACCTGGCCCAGGTCGCCTTCGGCATCCTGAAGACCGTGTTCACCGACCGCTACGGCACCGGCCTGCGCCTGCACAAGCTGGTGCTGCACGAAACCCCGAACTGCTGGGCCGAGATCGTCGATGCCTGAACACCCCGTGCCGGCTGATTTCATGGGCCTGGCCCTGCTGGAGGCGCGCAAGGCCTGGGAGCAGGGCGAGGTGCCGGTCGGCGCCGTGGTGGTCAAGGACGGCGAAGTGATCGCCACCGGCTACAACCAGCCGATCGGCAGCCATGACCCGACCGCCCACGCCGAGATCGTGGCTCTGCGCGCGGCCGCCGAAAAGCTCGGCAACTACCGCCTTCCCGGCTGCGAGCTCTACGTGACCCTGGAACCCTGCATCATGTGCTCCGGGGCCATGATGCACGCGCGCCTGGCGCGGGTGGTGTACGCCGCGCCCGACCCCAAGACCGGCGCCTGCGGCTCGATCATCGACCTGTTCGCCGAGGAGCGCCTGAACCACCACACCGAGGTGGCCGGCGGCGTGCTGGCCGACGAGGCCAGCCAGCTGCTGAAATCCTTCTTTGCCGAGCGCCGCGCCGCCGCGCGCAAGCCCCCGGGCGCCTGAGCCGCCCCGGCCGGCGCTGCCGGTCCGGCCCGCGCCCGATCGCGCCGGGCCCGGGCTTGTCCTGCATGAGCGCCGCCCGCGCGGCGAAAGTGCTATGCTGGTTCCAAGCCGTCCCGCACGGCGACTGCAGAGAGCCCAACCACATTATCAGAGCACGGCGCAGCACGCACGGCGCCGACCTAGCCGTCATGCCGACCCTGAACGCCAATGGACTGCGCATCGCCTTCGACACATCGGGCGACCCCAAGGCCGTGCCCCTGCTGCTGGTGCACGGACTGGGCATGCAGCTGACCGCCTGGCCCGACGAGTTCGTCGAGGGCCTGGTGGAACTGGGCTTTTACGTGATCCGCTTCGACAACCGCGACTGCGGCCTGTCGACCAAGTTCGAGCAGGCCGGCGTGCCCAACCTCATGCTGGCGCGCCTCAAGGCGAAGCTGGGCTGGCCGCTGCGTCCCGCCTACCGCCTGGAAGACATGGCCGAGGACGCCCTGGGCGTGCTGTCCGCCCTGGGCGTGGCGCGCGCCCACGTGGTGGGTGTCTCGATGGGCGGCATGGTGGCGCAGATCCTGGCCGCGCGCCACCCGCAGCGGGTACTGAGCCTGACCTCGATCATGTCCAGCAGCGGCCGCCGCGGACTGCCGGGGCCGCTTCCCAGGGTGCGCAAGGCGCTGGCGCGCAAGCCCGCCAACGGCGCCGACCTCGACAGCATCGTGGAGCATACCCTGGCCCTGCTGCGCGACATCGGCAGCCCCGCCTATCCCACCCCTGAAAAAGCCCTGCGCAAGCGGGTTGCCCGTTCCTTGCGACGCAGCTATTGCCCCGGCGGAATCGCACGCCAGATGATGGCGGTCAGCGCCGGCGGCGACCGCAGCGCCGAGCTGCGCGGCATCGGCGCGCCCACGCTCGTGATCCACGGGGCCGCCGATCCCCTGGTGCCGCTGGCATGCGGCCAGGACACCGCCGCCCAGATCCCCGGCGCCCGGCTCGAGGTCATCGAGGGCATGGGACACGATTTGCCGCCCCAGCTGGTCGAGCGGATCCTCGCCTTGATCGACGCCCATGCCCGGGGTAAGATGTTGCCAGACTCAACACCGCGGCTCTTCGTCAAACAGTGATCACACCACAAGTCGGCATCGCCATCGTGGCGCCGGGCGGCTACACGTCCGACCCCACAACTGTCGAGCGCGCGATTGCGCGCCTCGAAGCCCAGGGCTGCCTGGTCCATAACTACTACGACCACAAGGCCATCCACCAGCGTTTCGGCGGCACCGACGAAGGCCGGCTGGCCCAGCTGCACGCCGCCGTGGCCGATCCGGATGTCCAGCTCATCATCAGCCTGCGCGGCGCCTATGGCATGACCCGGCTGCTGCCGGCCATCGACTTCGAGGCGATTGCCGCCAGCGGCAAGATCGTGGTCGGGTTTTCCGACGTCACGGCCCTGCAGATGGGCTTGATGGCGAAAACCGGCGCCCTCAGCTATGCCGGCCCGATGATCGCCGGCGACTTCGGCGCCAGGGAAGTGGAACGCTTCACGATCGACGATTTCTGGCGCTGCCTGGCCGGCCCCACGCATACCATTCGCGAAACGGCGACCGGCAATCCGGCGCTCGCGCTGCACGGGACGGTCTGGGGCGGCAACCTGGCGATGCTGGTCTCACTGCTGGGTACGCCTTACTTCCCCCGCATCGAGGGCGGCATCCTCTACGTCGAGGACATCAACGAGCATCCCTACCGGGTCGAGCGCATGCTCTTGCAACTGCAGCAGGCCGGCGTGCTGGACCGGCAGCGCGCGGTGATCCTGGGCGACATTTCCGGCTACCGCCTGAGCCCGCAGGACAACGGCTACGATGTCGGGGCCATGCTGGCCTACCTGCGCGCCACCCTCCCGGTGCCGGTGCTGACCGGCCTCAGCTTCGGTCATATCCAGCGCCGGGTGACCATTCCCTTCGGCGCCCAGGGCCACCTGGAGTCGAACGCGCAAGGCTTCACGCTCACCCTGTCGGATTACCCGACCGTGCGCCGTGGGTGAGCGCCGGGCGCAGCCAGACACGGCTGCCGCCGCGGGACTTACCTATTACCGGGTCAGTGCGCCGCCCGACAGCTATCCACCCCTGGAGGGTGCGCGCGAATGCGCCGTCTGCGTCATCGGCGCCGGCTTCGCCGGCCTCGGCACGGCCATGTCCCTGGCCGAACGGGGCGAGCGCGACGTGGTCGTGCTGGAGGCCGAACAGGTCGGCCACGGCGCCTCCGGGCGCAACGGCGGCTTCGTGTTCGGCGGCTTTTCGCTGGGCGAGCGCGACCTGCACCGCAGCGCCGGCCCGGCGGCGCGCCAGCTCTACGGCGACACCCTGGCGGCCGTCGGCCTGATCCGGGAACGCATCCGCCGCCACGAGATCGCCTGCGAAGCGCGCGAGAGCGGCGTGATCCTGGCCAACTGGTTCGACGACGACCGCATCCTGCTCGACCAGCAGCGCTTCATGGCCGAGCACATGGGAGTGCACTGGCAGCACCTGGGGCGCGAGGAACTGGCCGAACGCCTGCACACGCGGCGCTACAAGGGCGGCCTGTTCGAGCCGGGCGCCTTCCATTTTCACCCGCTGAAATATGCCCAGGGACTGGCGCGCACCCTGGCGCGCTCGGGCGTGGCGATCCACGAGCACAGCCGGGTCACGACCATCCGGCGCCAGGACGGCGGCTGGCTGGTGACAAGCCCGCGCGGCACCGTCATGGCGCGCGAGCTGGTGGTCTGCTGCGGCGGCTACCTCGCCGGCCTGCACCGCCGCCTGCGCGCCGCCATCCTGCCGATCGCTACTTACGTGATGACGACCGAGCCGCTGGGCGAGCGCCTGGCGTCCAGCATCCGCACCGAGGCGGCGGTCTACGACACGCGCTTCGCCTTCGACTACTACCGGGCGCTGCCGGACACCCGCCTGCTGTGGGGCGGGCGCATCTCGATCCTGCACCGCTCGCCGGGTGCGGTGGCCAAGCTGCTGTACGGCGACATGGTCAAGGTCTATCCCCAGCTCGAGGGGATCAAGGTCGAACACGCCTGGAGCGGCCTGATGAGCTACGCGCGCCACAAGATGCCGCAAGTGGGCCGCCTGCCGGACGGGCTCTGGTACGGCATGGGCTTCGGCGGCCACGGTGTGGCGCCGACCACCCTGGCAGGCGAACTGTTGTCCGAGGCGCTGCTGGGCGACTCAAGGCGCCTGCGCGGCTATGCGCGCTGGGGCCTGCCCTGGACCGGCGGCCCGGCCGGGCTGGCGGCGGCCCAGGCCAGCTATTGGTATTACGGACTGCGGGACATGCTGCGGCGGTAGGCGCAGAAAACCCGGAAGGCCAACCGCGGCACAGCCCCAGGCGGATAGCCATCAGCCACGTCGTCTCCGCGCCCGCCAGCCCAGCCCGGCCAGCCCCGCCGCGAGCATCGGCAGCACGCCCGGCTCCGGCACCGGCGGCGGAACATTGGTGCTCAGTAGATGGATGCTGGCATACGAATACAGGCCCACCCAGGCCCGGGCCTGGCTGTCTTCCCAGTTGTACCAATCGAGGTCGAGAGAAAAATCCCCGGTATGGGTGAAGCCGTCTTCGCCCGCGACGCTGCGCATGTCCGCGCCCATGCGGCGGTGCTCATCGACAATCAGCTGGCCGTCGGCGCCGAGTGTGTAGACCTGCAGCTGGTTCTCGGTGAGGAACTGGCCGGCGAAATCGCCGGCGGCGATATCCGCTCCATACGAGCCGGCGCTGCTGAAGCTCACCCGGGTATTCGGCGACAGCACGAAGGGCAGGGCGTCGCCCTGGATCCAGCTGTAGCCAAAGCTGAGCGGACCTTCGCTCGATGGCCGCGCCCAGGCCTCGATGCCGACCCGCGCCGTGTCCGGGTCGCCGCGTCCGCTCGCGCCGGCGGTGAAGCCGGCCCGGTTCTCGATGGCGAAGGTGTGGCTATAGGGGGCCAGGTCGCCGCCGTAGCGCTTGTCCGCCTTGCCGAGTACCGGCGTGCGCAAGTCGAAGGCGGCGCTCAGGTTCCCGGCGCGGTCTTCGGGCGCCACCGCCAAGGGCAGGAAAGTCAGGGAAGGATCGAGGCCGTCGCCGGGATCGAGGTCGTACAGGGTATAGCCGAGATTGCCGTGGGTGACGCGCCCGCTCAGTTCCCAGCCGGGCCCGGCCTGCGCCGCCGCGCCCGAGGCCCAGCCCAGGCCTGCGAGCAGCAGGGTAATGCCTAAAGGATCACGCTTCATGCCTGCCTCCTTTCGCGATGCGCCAAGTATAGCAAGTCCGGCATAGCAGGCCGGGCCGTGCAAACGCTATGCGCGGTGGATCGGCGCGCAACCTTCGTGCGCATACAACAAGGGCGCCGCCTCCCATGGAGGAATCTGAAATGATAGAATAGCCGGTTATCCGATCGGCGAAATTCGCCGACCAACGCTTCCAAAGGTACACCGTGCTCTCTACTGCCAATATCACGATGCAATTCGGCGCCAAGCCGCTGTTCGAAAACATTTCCGTCAAGTTCGGCGAAGGTAACCGCTACGGCCTGATCGGCGCGAACGGCTGCGGCAAGTCGACCTTCATGAAGATCCTGGGCGGGGACCTGGAACCGTCGGCCGGCAACGTCAGCCTCGACCCGGGCGAGCGCCTGGGCAAGCTGCGCCAGGACCAGTTCGCCTATGAAGACGTGCGCGTGCTCGACGTGGTCATGATGGGCCACACCGAGCTGTGGAACGCGATCGCCGAGCGCGACGCCATCTACGCCAACCCGGAAGCGACCGACGACGACTACATGCGCGCCGCCGAACTCGAAGGCAAGGTCGCCGAGTACGACGGCTACTCGGCCGAAGCGCGCGCCGGCGAGCTGCTGCTGGGCCTGGAGATCGGCACCGACCTGCACCAGGGCCCGATGAGCGCCGTGGCGCCGGGCTGGAAGCTGCGCGTGCTGCTGGCCCAGGCCCTGTTCTCGAACCCGGACATCCTGCTGCTGGACGAGCCGACCAACAACCTGGACATCAATACCATCCGCTGGCTCGAGAACGTGCTGAATGAGCGCAACTCGACCATGATCATCATTTCCCACGACCGCCACTTCCTGAACCAGGTCTGCACCCACGTGGCCGACATGGACTATGGCACCCTGAAGGTCTATCCGGGCAACTACGACGACTACATGCTGGCCTCGACCCAGGCCCGCAACCAGCAGCTGGCGAACAATGCCAAGGCCAAGGAAAAAGTGGCCGAACTGCAGGACTTCGTGCGCCGCTTCTCGGCCAACAAGTCGAAGGCCCGCCAGGCGACCTCGCGCGCCAAGCAGATCGACAAGATCAAGATCGAGGAATTCAAGCCCTCCTCGCGCGCCTATCCGTTCGTCCGCTTCGAAGGCGAGAAGAAGCTGCACCGCCTGGCCGTGGAAACCGAAGGCCTCACCAAGGCCTATGACCGCCAGCTGTTCAAGAACTTCTCGATCATGGTCGAGGCGGGCGAGCGCATCGCGATCATCGGCGCCAACGGCGCCGGCAAGACCACCTTGCTGCGCTGCATCGGCGGCAAGGACATCACCGGCCTGGACGCCGACCATGGCCGCGTCAAGTGGGCCGAGAACGCCAACGTCGGCTACATGCCCCAGGATCCGACCGAGGAATTCGCCAGCGGCGACAACCTGACCGACTGGATGGGCCAGTGGACCCAGGAAGGCGACGACGACCAGGCCGTGCGCTCGATCCTGGGCCGCCTGCTGTTCGGCGGCGACGAGGTCAAGAAGTCGGTGAAGGTGCTGTCCGGCGGCGAGAAGGGCCGCATGATGTACGGCAAGCTGATGCTGGGCCGTCACAACGTCATGCTGCTGGACGAGCCGACCAACCACATGGACATGGAATCGATCGAGTCCCTGAACATTGCTCTCGACAAGTATGCCGGGACCCTGATCTTCGTCTCGCACGACCGTGAATTCGTGTCCTCGCTGGCCACCCGCGTGCTCGAGATCCGCGAGAACGAGATCGTCGACTTCCGCGGCAACTACGAGGAATACCTGAAGAGCCAGGGCATCGACTGATGAGGGAGGGCGGCTTGCCGCCCTCTGCGCCGCAAGTAGCATTGTGAGATCATAGTTCGCATGAATACCGTACTCCCTATCAAGACCTACGAATACGACCGCCCGGTCGCCGGCGCTGCCTGCACCGCCGAAGCCTGGGCACGTACGCCCGCCGCCCCGAGCGCGGCCGAGAAAACCGAGCTCAAGGAACGCATCCGCCGCCTGCTCAAGGAGCGCGACGCGGTGCTGGTCGCCCACTACTACGTGGACGCCGACCTGCAGGACCTGGCCGAGGAAACCGGCGGCTGCGTCTCGGACTCGCTGGAAATGGCGCGCTTCGGACGCGACCACCCGGCCAAGACCCTGGTGGTCGCCGGCGTGCGCTTCATGGGCGAGACGTCGAAGATCCTGAATCCGGAAAAGACGGTCCTGATGCCGGACCTGGACGCCACTTGCTCGCTCGACCTGGGTTGCCCGGCCGACGAGTTCGCGGCTTTCTGCGACCAGCACCCGGACCGGACCGTGGTGGTCTATGCCAACACCAGCGCCGCCGTGAAGGCGCGCGCCGACTGGATGGTGACCTCCTCGATCGGCCTGGACATCGTCCGGCACCTGCACGAGCAGGGCAAGAAGATCCTGTGGGCGCCCGACCGCCACCTGGGCGCCTGGATCCAGAAGCAGACCGGCGCCGACATGCTGCTGTGGCAGGGCTCCTGCCTGGTGCACGACGAGTTCAAGGGCATCGAGCTCGACCTGCTCAAGCTCGAGCACCCGGAGGCCAAGGTACTGGTGCACCCGGAGTCGCCCGCGGCGGTGGTGGCCCAGGCCGACGTGGTCGGCTCGACCACCCAGCTGATCAACGCCGCGCGCGACATGGATGCCACCACCTTCATCGTGGCGACCGACAACGGCATCCTGCACAAGATGCGCATGGCCGCGCCCGGCAAGACCTTCATCGAAGCCCCGACCGCCGGCAACAGCGCCACCTGCAAGAGCTGCGCCCACTGCCCGTGGATGGCCATGAACGGCTTGCGCAACCTGGCGGACGCATTGGAACACGGCGTGGAAAGCGGCGCCAACGAGATCCACGTCGATCCGGAAACCGGCCGCCAGGCCAAGCGCGCGATCGACCGCATGCTCGACTTCGCCGCCGCCAAGAAAGCCAAGGCGCTGCCGCAAGGCGCGCTGGAGCAGAACGCCAAGCTGTTTTCGGGAGTGGGCCCCGCATGACGACCCTGCGCAACCCCTTCATTCCTGACGGCGAACTCGACGACAAGCTCCAGGCGGCTTTCGAGCAGAACATCCTGGCCGCGCTGCTGGAAGACGTCGGCACCGGCGACCTTACCGGCATGCTGGTGCCCGGCGATAGCAAGGTGAAAGCTCGCGTCATCGTCCGCGAAGAGGCCGTGCTGTGCGGCGCGCCCTGGTTCGAGGGCGTGATGCTGGCGGTCGACCAGGATCTCGAGATCGACTGGAAATATGCCGAGGGCGAGCTGATGGCGGCCGACAGCGTGGTTTGCACCATCGCCGGTTCGCCCCGTTCGCTCCTGACGGCCGAGCGTGCGGCGCTCAACTTCATGCAGCTGCTCTCGGGGGTGGCGAGCGCCACCCGCAAGTATGTGGACGTGGTGGCCGGCACGAAAGCGTCCATCCTCGACACCCGCAAGACCCTGCCGGGCCTGCGCCTGGCGCAGAAATACGCGGTGCGCGTGGGCGGCGGCAAGAACCAGCGCATGGCCTTGTACGACGGCATCCTGATCAAGGAGAACCACATCGCCGCGGCCGGCGGCGTCACCGCGGCGCTCCAAGCGGCCGACGCCCTCGGTTCCGGCGCGCCGGTGCAGATCGAGGTCGAGACCATCGCCCAGCTCGAGGAAGCGCTGGCGGCGGGCGTCAAGTCTGTGCTGCTGGATAACTTCGACCTCGCCATGATGCGCGAAGCAGTGAAGGTGAACGGCGGCCGCGCGCTGCTGGAAGCCTCGGGCGGCGTCAACCTGGGCACCGTGCGCGCCATCGCCGAGACCGGCGTCGACCGCATTTCGATCGGCAGCCTCACCAAGGACGTGCGCGCGACCGACTTCTCGCTGCGCATCGTCGCCTGATGTCGACGGCCAAACTCAAGCGCGCCCTCGGTTCGCGGCTGTTCTGGCTCGGCTTCGGCCTGCTGCTGGGACTGCCGCAGCTCGCGGACGGCCTGCGCTACGACATGAACGGCGAGCTGTTCTTCGGCGTCGGGATGGTGCTGCTGGGTATCCGCGGCTTCCTGCGTCCCGTGGTGCCCGGGCGTGCCTTGCGCATGAAGGCCGACAGCGAGGCCGACACCATCGGTTCGCCCAGGCAGATCGGCGCCTTGTCGCTGGCGATGGCCGCCTTCCTGGTGACCGGCCTCATTCTCAAATTCCTGTCGCAGAATTGAAGCGCGCCGCGTGCAGCGGCTACCAGGCTGAACCCACTAGAACCGCTAGACCCCGCTCTCGCTGGCCCGCGCCAGCGCCTCGGCGCGCGGACTGCGCTGCATGACTGGCTCGCCGACCTGGGCGGCGATGGCGTCGATGGCGGCCAGCACCCTGTCCGGATGGGCGTAGTGGAACATGTGCCCGGTACCTGGCTGCAGTTCCAGCTGGCTGTGGGGCAGGCCTTCGTGCAGGCGCTCGGCATTGTGGCCGGAGCTGGCGACCCGGTCCTGGGTACCCGCCAGGATGGTCGCGGGCACCTGCAACTCCCCATAGCGCCTGGACAGCGCCATGGCCGCGGGGATCATCATGGCGCTTTCCGCCGCGCTGGCGCGCAGCTGCGAAGGCCGCAAGGCCATCCAGACCGGCAGCCCGCTGAAGCGCTCGGCCACCGGGCGCGGCGCGAAGGCCCGCTTGATCACCGGCCGCCAGATCATGCGCGAGAGCAGCGGCGACACGGTGTAGCGCATCAGGTCGCCGATCAGCGGCACGGCCGGCGGCGAGGACAGGGGAGCGTCGAGCCGCACACTGGGATAGTAGTAGCCCGACATCAGCACCAGCCCACGCACGAAATCAGGCGCTTGCAAACCCATGGACAGGGCGACCAGCGTGCCCCAGGAATGGCCGAGCACGATGGCTGACTCGACACCGATCTCCCGCAGCGCGCCGTGCAGCAGCCGCGCCTGCTTGTCGGGCGTCCACACGGTGCTTCGCGGGCGTTCGCTGTAGCCGAAGCCGGGACGGTCGAAGGCGATCACGCGGTAGTGGCTGGCCGCCATGTCGAGCAGGCCGCTGAGCTCGAAATCCTTGGCGTACACGCCGTTGCCGTGCAGGAGCACGAGGGCCGGGCCTTCGCCCCGTTCCAGGTAATGCAGGCGCACTCCGTCGACGGTGACGAACTTGCCTTCGGGCGGATGCTCGCGCTCCACCTGGCGGGTACGGGCCTGGACGAACAGCCAGGAGGCGGCCAGACCGGCTGCGGCCCACAAGAGTCCGGGACGGACGGCCGGCGAGGTGCTTCGGTAGCGTTGGATCACAATATTCCCCTATGGTCGATGAGCGCGGGCGGCGGCGCGGTTGGCCGCGCTTCCAGCAGCCGGGCCACCAGCGGCAGCACGTGCTCGGCGGATTCGTCGAGCTTCAGGTGCAGCAGGTCGTCGGCGCGGGTGCGCCCCAGGTTGAGAGCGGCGATCGGCTTGCCGCTCTCGGTCGCCAGGCGGCAGAAGCGGAAGCCCGAATACACCATCAGCGACGAACCC
>NZ_JBAMDH010000041.1:0-46451 GCF_036961685.1 Massilia sp. DD77 | reverse complement strand
CCCTTCATCAGCGTTTTCCACTTCGCCCGCTCGGCGATCCGATCCAGCGCTGTCTGCTCGGCCCGCCTCACCTCCCTCAACAGCTTGCGGTAGTTCTGCAAGCGATCCGCATCCACCACATCCCTTACCGCGCATCCCGGCTCGCTCTCATGGCCGCAGTCGCGGAACTGGCAGGTCTCCGCCAGCGCGGCGATGTCGTTGAAGGACAGTTCCAGGTCATCCTCGTCCGCATCCGGCTGCCAGGCGCGCAGGCCCGGCGTATCGATGATGCAGGCCCCACCCGGACAGCGGTGCAGCGAACGCGCCGTGGTGGTGTGGCGCCCGCGGTCGTCGCCATGGCGGGTGCCGCCGGTCGCCTGCAGGCTGCCCGTCAGCGCATTGGTCAAGGTCGACTTGCCCACACCCGAGGATCCCAGCAGCACCAGGGTCTGCCCCGCCCCCATCCAGGGCGCCAGGACACCGGCATCGTCCTGCTCGGCGGGATGCAGGACCAGCGCCGGCACGTCGCCAGGGATACGCCGGCGCAGCTGGGCGATCTTTTCCCCGGCATCGCCGCCGATGTCGGACTTGGTCAGCACCATCACCGGGGCCACGCCGCAGGCGCGCACGATGGCGATGTAGCGCTCCATGCGGCGCGGATTGAAGTCCTTGTCCAGGCCCATGAGCAGCAGCGCGGTATCGACGTTGCTGGCCAGGACCTGGCGCCCGGACGCGGTGCGCCGCGCCAGGCGGGTGGCGGATTCGAGGATGTGGTCGATCCAGTAGTCGCCGAGGATGCGCGTTGCAAGCACCCAGTCGCCGACCACCGGCGGGCTGGAGGCCATGGGCGGCGTGCTGCGGGCCAGGAAGGCCTCCTTGCCGTCGTCCAGCATCAGGCAGTCGCGCTGGACGGAGGTGATGCGCGCGAGGCGCTGCTGCGGCTTGGCTGCCGCGAGCTGGGAAGCGGCATGCTGGTTGAAACCGATCAGGTGGAGGACGGGGTAGTCGAAATCGATCATGACGATGTGTTTTCCAATTCGATGAGCGCAACAGGCGTGCGCGAACATCCGCCAGTGGCGGAAAGATCGTGAAAAGGAAGGTCGGCGCCTTGGGAAGCGGGCGCCTCAGGCCATCGTCGTGATGGTGATGCGCGTCAGGCGGCCGACCGGAGAGCGGTATCAGGCTGGTTCATGCGGCGGCTCCTCGGTTGGTGGTGGAAAGGCCCGTAGTCTCGCACCATGGCTGGATGGCGTCAAGCAAACGGATGGCGGACAAGGCGCAGGCGGCTTTTGCGCTATGCTGGGCGCACCCCCGACAACCCGCAACGAGAACGACCGTGACCACCATTTCCGCCCTGCCCGAGCGCGACTTCGCCGCCTTCCTGTTCGACATGGACGGCACCATCCTCACTTCGATCAAGGCCGCCGAGCGGGTCTGGAGCGACTGGGCGCGCAGCCATGGGCTGGACGTCGATGCCTTCCTGCCCACCATCCACGGCAAGCGCACCGAAGACACGATCCGCAACCTGAACCTGCCCGGCGTCGATCCGGCGGCGGAGGCGCGCCGCATCACCCTGGCCGAGATCGACGACGTGGCCGGGATCGAGGCGATCGAAGGCGTGGCGGCCTTTCTCGCCAGCCTGCCACCGGAGCGCTGGGCGATCGTGACCTCGGCGCCGCGCGCACTCGCCGAGGCGCGCATCGTGGCGGCCGGGCTGCCGCTGCCGGCGGTGCTGGTCGCGGCGGAAGACGTCCAGCGCGGCAAGCCGGCGCCGGATCCCTTCCTGCTGGGGGCACAGAAGCTGGATGTGTTTCCGGAGCACTGCCTGGTGTTCGAGGATACGCTGGCGGGGCTGCAGGCGGCCGAGGCGGCGGGGATGGATAGTATCGTCGTGACGGCGACGCATACGCATGCGTTGGAGACGGACGCGTATGACGTGCCGGATTATGCGGAGTTGCTTGTCGTGCAGACGCAGGATGGGATGTTGAGGTTGCAGCGCAAGGTGTGAGGGCTGCTCACCCGCTGCTTGAACTTGGGTCCCTGCCTGCGCGGGGATGACGTTCTAAGGTAGCGGGCCAATAGTTAGCGTTTCCTCCAGCCACCACCATCAGTACGTCATCCCCGCGAAGGCGGGGACCCAAGTTCAGCAGACCTAAGCGCTGCCGCACGGCAAGCCTTGTCTCGCGCCCGCCAGCCCTCACCTACCCTGTATCGACGCACTCCAGCAGGGGCACCCATGCATCGCTACAGAAACAAAACCGGCGAATCCGGCGTCACCGCCTACGACCTCGGCAAGGACTCGATCACCATCCAGTTCACCGGCGGCGACCGCTACCTCTACACCGAACGCAGCGCCGGCGCCGAGAACATCGCGAAGATGCGCGAACTGGCCGAGGACGGACGCGGTCTCTCGACCTTCATCAGCCAGCACATCCGCCAGCGCTACGCCCGCAAATTGAACTAGTAAGGCGTGCCGTCCCGGTGCTGGAAAGCATCGCCCTCGCAGCGCAGGTCGATGTCGGGATAGGTCGCGACGTCTTCCTTGACGCGCGAGCCCACCACCAGGAACACGCCCGGCCCCCAGCCTCGATTGACCAGGTGGTGGCCGTTCGGCTTGCCGGCAGGAAACGCCGCGCAGTCGCCGGCGCGCATCAGGGTCTCGCCTTCGTCCGTGATCAGGACCAGCTCGCCCGACACCATCATGACGAACTCGTCCTCGTGCGAATGCCAGTGGCGCTGCGACGAGGCCGCCCCGGGCTGCAATTCCACCAGGTTGACGCCGAACTGGCTCAGGCCGCCGGCATCGCCCAGTGCTTGCCGTGTGCGCCCATCCACCGCCTGGGCGAAGGGCGCCGGATAGCCGGTGCCGCTCACCACGGGAATACTGCTCAGGTCGAGTCTCGTCATGGTCTCCCTTTCACTGGAAATACGGCGTCAGCCGCGTTTTTGTACCAGCGTCAGGATATCGTAACTCGCCACCAGTTCGTCATTCTGGTTGGTGACCTGCACGTCCCAGGCCACCACGCCCTGGCCGCGGCCCTGCTCGTCCGTGCGGTTGCGGTCGACCTTGCGCTTGCAGGTCAGGCGCGCGCGGATGGTGTCGCCGATCGCCACCGGCGCCACGAATCGCAGGTTGTCCAGGCCGTAGTTGGCCAGCACCGGACCCGGCGCAGGCGACACGAACAGGCCGGCCGCCGCCGACAGCACGAAGTAGCCGTGCGCGATGCGCTTGCCGAACTGGGTGTCCTTGGCCGCGATCTCGTCGAAGTGCATGTAGAAGTAGTCGCCCGACACGCCGCCGAAGTTGACGATGTCCGCCTCGCTCACGGTGCGGCGGTGGGTCAGCAGCGAGTGGCCGATCTCCAGGTCTTCGAACCAGCGGCGGAACGGGTGGACCTCGGTCTCCTTGACCGCGCCGCCGCGCACGTATTCGCCGGTGACGGCGCCCAGCATGGTCGGCGAGCCCTGCACCGCGGCACGCTGCAGGAAGTGCTTGACGGCGCGGATGCCGCCCAGCTCTTCGCCGCCGCCGGCGCGGCCCGGGCCGCCGTGCTTGAGTTGCGGCAGCGGCGAGCCGTGGCCGGTGCTGTCCACCGAGGCTTCGCGGTCGAGGATCAGGACGCGGCCGTGCGAGGCGGCGGCCACCGGCACCGCGTGGGCGGCAATCAGCGGATCCTTGGTGGCGAGGGTCGTCACCAGGCTGCCCTTGCCGCGCGCGGCCAGCGCCAAGGCTTCGTCGATGTCCTTGTAGGTCATCAGGGTGCTCACCGGACCGAAGGCCTCGATGTCGTGTACCGCGTCGTTGACCAGCGCGTTACGGCACAGCAGCAGGGTCGGCGAGAAGAAGGCGCCGTTGGCACAGCCCTCGCCCACCGGCGCGAAGCCGTCGCGGGCGCTGAACAGCACTTCGTTGCCGCGCGCGAGCATCTCGACCCGCTCCGACACGTCGCGGTGCTGGTCCATCGAGGCCAGCGCGCCCATGCGCACCCCTTCCATCTTCGGATTGCCGACCGTGATCTTGGCCAGGCGCTCGCGCAGGCGCTCGCCCACGGCATCGACATGCTGCTCCGGCACGATGACGCGGCGGATCGCCGTGCACTTCTGGCCGGCCTTGCCGGTCATCTCGCGCGCGACTTCCTTCACGAACAGGTCGAACTCGGGATCGTCCGGGGTGACGTCCGGGGCCAGGATGGCGCAGTTGAGCGAGTCGGCTTCCGCGGTAAACGGCACCGAGTTGCGGATCAGGTTCTGGTTGGCGCGCAGCTTGGCGGCGGTGTCCGCCGAACCGGTGAAGGTGACCGCGTCGAAGCCGCCCAAACGGTCGAGCAGGTCGCCGGTGGAGCCGATCACCAGCTGCAGCGCGCCTTCCGGCAGCAGGCCGGATTCCATCATCATCTTGACGGTGGCCTGGGTCAGGTAGCTGGTGGCGGTGGCCGGCTTGACGATGCAGGGCATGGCCGCCAGGAAGCTCGGCGCGAATTTCTCGAGCATGCCCCAGATCGGGAAGTTGAAGGCGTTGATGTGCACCGCGACGCCGCCGCGCGGCACCAGGATGTGGGTGCCGGAGAAGCCGCCGCGCTTGCCCAGCGCCATGGCCGGGCCTTCGTGCAGCACGTTCGAGGACGGCAGCTCGCGCGAGCCCATGCTGGCGTAGGCGAACAGGGTGCCGATGCCGCCCTCGACGTCGACCCAGCTGTCGGGGCGGGTGGCGCCGGTCAGGTGCGAGATCTCGTACAGCTCTTCCTTGCGCTCCATCATGTACAGGGCCAGGGCCTTCAGGGCCTGGGCGCGCTTCTGGAAGTCCAGGCCCATCAGCTGCTTGATGCCGGTCTTGCGCGCGTAGGCGATGGCTTCTTCGAAGTCGATCTTCTCGGCGTGGGTGTGGTAGATCAGCTGGTTGTCCAGCGCGCTATGCAGCGGGGTGTGCGCTTCCTGGCCGTGCCAGCGGCCGGCGATCAGGCTTTGCAGGGTGGCGATGTTGCCCATGTTTTTGTCTCCGTTCTTTATCTCGTCAGGTTGTGACAAACTTTAATCCGTCGTCCCTCTTGCCAACGTCATCCCCGCGAAGGCGGGGACCCAAGTTCGCAGAGCAGTGGTCCGCGTAAAACTTGGATCCCCGCCTTGGCGGGGACGACGGTTTTTAGGCTAGCGGTACTTACAGCTTTAACTCTCAGCTTTTCGGCCTATGCGCATCCGGCCCGAACTCGATGCTCTTGCGGTCCGGCTCGACCTCGGTAAAAGCCTCAACCTCCCGCATCGTCTCCAGCGACCTCACATTCAGCTCGTGATACTGCCGCGTCCCAAAGCTCTTCCACTTCACATCCTCGTCGGTCAGCTCACGCATGACCTTGGCCGGCGTCCCCATGACCATCGAGCGCGGTGGAATGATCATCCCCGCCTTCACGAAGCTCATGGCCGCCACGATCGACTCCTCGCCGACCACGGCCTTGTCCATCACGACCGCATTCATGCCCACCATCGCGTTGCGCTTGATGCGGCAGCCGTGCAGCACCGCGCCGTGCCCGATGTGGCCATCCACCTCGACCACCGTGTCCTCGCCCGGGAAGCCATGCATCACGCAGGTATCCTGCAGGTTCGCGCCCTCTTCCAGGACCAGGCGGCCGAAATCGCCGCGCAGCGAGGCCAGCGGGCCGATGTAGCAGCGCGGGCCGACGATCACGTCGCCGATCAGCACCGCGGACGGATGCACGTAGGCGGTCGGATGCACGACCGGCCGCACGCCGTTGATCTCGTACACCTTCACCATCTCACACCCGCTCGACGATCAGCGCGATGCCCTGGCCCACGCCGATGCACATGGTGCACAGTGCGTAGCGCCCGCCCGTGCGGTGCAGCTGATTCACGGCCGTGGTCACCAGGCGCGCGCCCGAGGCCCCCAGCGGGTGGCCAAGCGCGATCGCGCCGCCGTTCGGGTTGACGTGGGCGGCGTCGTCCGCCAGGCCCAGGTCGCGCGTCACGGCCAGGCCCTGCGCCGCGAAGGCTTCGTTGAGCTCGATCACGTCCATCTGGTCCAGGCGCAGGCCGGTCTGGGCCAGCAGCTTCTTGACGGCCGGCGCCGGGCCGAAGCCCATGATGCGCGGGGCCAGGCCCACGGTTGCCATGCCGACCACGCGCGCGCGCGGGGCCAGGCCGTAGCGGCGCGCGGCGTCGCTTGACGCCAGCAGCAGCGCGCAGGCGCCGTCGTTCAGGCTCGAGGCATTGCCGGCGCTGACCGAACCGTCCGGCGTGACCACGCCCTTCAGCTTGGCCAGCGCTTCCAGGCTGCTCTCGCGCGGCTGCTCGTCGGTGTCGAACACGCGCGACTCGCCTTTCTTTCCGTGCAGGGTCACCGGCACGATCTCGTCCTTGAAGAAGCCTGCGGCCTGGGCGCGCGCCCAGCGCTGCTGGCTGCGCAGCGCGAACGCATCCTGGTCGGCGCGGCCGATGTTGAATTCGCGGGCCACATTCTCGGCGGTCTCCGGCATCGAATCGATGCCGTACTTGGCCTTCATCAAGGGATTGACGAAGCGCCAGCCCAGGGTGGTGTCCTCGATCTTGGCGGCGCGCGAGAAGGCGCTGTCGGCCTTGCCCATCACGAAAGGCGCGCGGGTCATGCTCTCCACGCCGCCCGCGATCACCAGCTGCGCCTCGCCGGCCTTGATGGCGCGGGCGGCGGTGCCGACGGCATCCATGCCCGAACCGCACAGGCGGTTGATGGTGTTGGCCGGCACGTCTTGCGGCAGACCTGCCAGCAACGCGGCCATGCGGCCCACGTTGCGGTTGTCCTCGCCCGCCTGGTTGGCGCAGCCGTAGAACAGGTCGTCGACCGCGGCCCAGTCCACATCCTTGTTGCGCGCCATCAGCGCGGCGATCGGCAGCGCGCCGAGGTCGTCGGCGCGCACGGTCGAGAGCGAGCCGCCGTAGCGGCCGAAGGGGGTGCGGATCGCGTCGCAGATGTATGCGTCGTTCATGGAATCTCCTAAATTAATTTTTCGGGCGTTTGTCGACGACGCGCTTGGCCTTGCCGGTCAGCGTGCGCTCGATGCCTTGCGGCGGCAGCAGGCTCACGCGGGTGCTCACGCCCACATAGGTCTTGATGCAGTGCTGGAGTTCGCGGCACAGGGCCTCCACGGTGTCCTGGGGCAGCGCGCCATCGCGCAGCTCGCCCAGGACTTCCAGCGTATCGAGATGGCCGTCGCGCGCCACCACCAGCTGGTACTGGGGCGCCAGCAGCGGCATCTTGAGAATCAGTTCTTCGATCTGGCTCGGGAACACGTTCACGCCGCGGATGATCAGCATGTCGTCCGAACGGCCGGTGATGCGGCCCATGCGGCGCATCGAGCGCGAGGTCGGCGGCAACAGGCGGGTCAGGTCGCGCGTGCGGTAGCGGATGATGGGCAGGGCTTCCTTGCTCAGCGAGGTGAAGACCAGTTCGCCCTCTTCGCCGTCCGGCAGCACCTCGCCGGTATCGGGGTCGATGATCTCGGGGTAGAAATGGTCTTCCCAGATCACCGGGCCGTCCTTGCTTTCGATGCATTCGCTGGCCACGCCCGGGCCCATCACTTCGGACAGGCCGTAGATGTCCACCGCGTCGAGGCCGGCGCGCCCTTCGATCTCGCGGCGCATGGCGTCGGTCCAGGGCTCGGCGCCGAAGATGCCGACCTTCAGCGAGGACGCGGCCGGGTCGATTCCCTGGCGCTGGAATTCCTCGATGATGTTCAGCATGTAGGACGGCGTGACCATGATGATCGAGGGCTGGAAGTCGCAGATCAGCTGCACCTGCTTCTCGGTCTGGCCGCCCGACATCGGGACCACGGTGCAGCCCAGGCGCTCGGCGCCGTAGTGGGCGCCCAGGCCGCCCGTAAACAGGCCGTAGCCGTAGGCGATGTGCACCATGTCGCCCGCACGGCCGCCCGCCGCGCGGATCGAACGCGCCACCACGCCGGCCCAGGTGTCGATATCCTTCCGGGTGTAGCCGACCACGGTCGGCTTGCCGGTGGTGCCCGAGGAGGCGTGCACCCGCACCACCTGCTCGCGCGGGACGGCGAACAGGCCGAAGGGGTAGTTGTCGCGCAGGGTCTTCTTTTCGGTGAAGGGGAACTTCGCCAGGTCCGCCAGCGTCTTGAGGTCCTCGGGATGGACGCCGGCCGCGTCGAAGGCGGCGCGGTAGTGCGGCACGTTCTCGTAGGCGTGCCGGAGCGACCATTTCAAGCGCTCCAGCTGGAGCGCCTGCAGTTCGTCGCGGCTGGCGCGTTCGATCGGCTCCAGTTCGCCCGGCATGGGATTGCGTTGGACCATCTCGACCTCCTTTGCTATTGGGTGTTCTGCGCTACCTCGGCCACATGCCCGCTGACGCGGTGCGACTTCCCGCGGAACAGCGCGACAGTGCGCCCTTCGCCGTTGGTCACGGTGACGTCGTAGACGCCGGTCCTGCCCGCAAGCGCCTGCTCGACCGCCTCCGCCACCAGCAGGTCGCCTTCGCGGCCGGGCGCCAGGTAATCGATGGTGCAGCCGGCGCCCACGGTGTTGAAGTTGTGCGAGTTGCAGGCGAAAGCGAAGGCGCTGTCGGCCAGCATGAAGATGTAGCCGCCGTGACAGGTGGCGTGCCCGTTGAGCATGTCGGCGCGCACCCGCATCCCCATGCGCGCATAGCCGGGGCGGATCTCGTCCAGGGTCATGCCCAGCGCCTGGCTGGCCGGATCGCGCTCGTACATGGTCTTGCCGGCCAGTTCGGCCAGGGCCTGCGGATCGCTATGCATGGATGCGCGCTCCCGCGGGGTCGGCCGCCAGCTTGCGGCGCAGCAGCGGCGAGACGCGGTAGCGGTCTTCGCCATACGCGGCCGCCAGGTTGGCCAGCACCGTCACGATGTGCGGCAGGCCGACGGCGTCGGCCCAGGCCAGCGGACCGCGCGGATAGTTCACCCCTTTTTGCATCGCGGTGTCGACCGCACGTGCGCTGCACACGCCCTGGTTGACCGCGTCCGCCGCCTCGTTGGCCAGCATCGCCACGGTGCGCATCACGGCCATGCCGGGCACGTCGTCCAGGCGCGTCACGGCGAAGCCCGCGGCCTGGAACAGGCCGGCCACGGCGTGGAAGGCCGCGTCGCTGCACTGGTCCGCGCGCGCCAGCGCGATGCGCGTGGCCTTGCCGGCGTCGAGCAGCAGGTCGAACAGCACCGTATCGCGGTGATCGTTGTCGCGGGCGCGCTCGGTGGCGCTGCGGCCATCGGTCAGGTACACGGCCGCACCCTCGCACAGGAAGCCCGGCGCCACGCCGATTTCCTGGCGCGGCAGCGCGAAGCCGGCGGCTGCCAGGCGATCCACCAGCGGCGCCAGTGCGCCCGGCTCGCCACCGATCAGCGACACCGCATGCGGACGCGGCTGGGGCGCTTCGGTCTGCGCGGCTGGCTTGTCGGCGCCCTCGCCATACTGGTAGAAGCCGCGCCCGGTCTTGCGGCCCAGGAAGCCGGCGTTGACCAGTTCCTGCTGCAAGATCGAGGGCGTGAAGCGCGGGTCGCCGAAATAGGCGTTGAAGACCGAATTCGTGACCGAGAAGTTGACGTCGTGGCCGATCAGGTCCATCAGCTCGAAGGGGCCCATGCGGAAACCGCCGCACTCGCGCATCACGGCGTCCAGGGTGGCCGGATCGGCGGCCTGCTCGATCAGCAGGCGCAGGCCTTCGGCGTAGTAGGGACGCGCGACGCGGTTGACGATGAAGCCCGGCGTGGACTTGGCGTGCACCGGGTTCTTGCCCCAGCCTTCGGCGGTGGCGTAGACGGTGTCCGCCACAGCGCGGTCGGTCGCCAGCCCACTGATCACTTCGACCAACGCCATCAGCGGCACCGGATTAAAGAAGTGCATACCGACCAGGCGCTGCGGGCGGCGCAGCGGCGCGGCGATCGCGGTGACCGAGATCGACGAGGTATTGGTGGCCAGGATGCAGTCGTCGCCGACGACGCCTTCCAGCTCGGTGAACAGGGCGCGCTTGGCCTCCAGGTTCTCGACGATGGCTTCCACCACCAGCGCGGCGTCCTTCGCTTCGGCCAGGGTGGAGATGGCTTTCAGGCGCTCGCAGGCCAGGTCGGATTCGACCGCGCCCATGCGGCCCTTCTCGACCAGCTTGGAGCAGGCGATGCGGATGCTGTCGATGGCCTGGGCGGCGGCGTCCTGGCGGGTGTCGTAGAGCAGGACCTGGTGGCCGGCGATCGCCGCCACTTGGGCGATGCCGGAACCCATGGCGCCGCTGCCGATGACGGCGACCGTGCTGCCTTGCGGGAGTGCGTGCATGCTCATTCTCCCTTGAAGTGGGCCGCGCGCTTGCCGATGAAGGCGGCGACGCCTTCACGGTAGTCGTAGCTGTAGCCGAGTTCGCGCATCATCTGCGCTTCCAGCTGGAGCTGGTCTTCGAGCGAATTGGCGTAGCTGGCCTGGAAGGCTTTCTTGGTGAAAGCCAGGCCCTTGGTCGGGGCGGCGGCGAAGTGCTCGGCCATGGCCATGGCCTCGTCCATCAGCGCTTCGTCCGGCACGCAGCGCCAGATCAGGCCCCACTGCTCGGCCTTCTCGGCGCTGAGCTTCTCGCCCAGCATGGCCAGGCCGGTGGCGCGCGCCGGGCCGATCAGGCGCGGCAAATGCCAGGTGCCGCCGGTGTCGGGGATCAGGCCCAGCTTGCAGAAGGCTTCGATGAAGCTGGCCGACTTGGCCGCCAGCACGATGTCGCAGGCCAGGGCCAGGTTGGCGCCCGCGCCGGCGGCCACGCCGTTGACGGCGCAGATGACGGGCATCGGCAGGTTTTTCAGGGTCAGCACCAGGGGGGCGTAGAACTTCTCGACCGATTCGCCCAGGTCGACGCTGGGGGCGCCGGGGTCGACGGCGCGGTCGTTCAGGTCCTGGCCGGCGCAAAAGCCGCGGCCGGCGCCGGTGAGCACCAGGACGCGGACGGATTTGTCTTCCTGCAGCTTGCCCAGCGCGTCGCGCACTTCGAGGTGCATGGCCTGGGTGAAGCTGTTCAGGCGGTCGGGACGGTTCAGGGTCAGGAGGGCGATGCCCTTGTCGATCTTGAACTGGATGGATTCGTAGGTCATGGGTGTCTCCACATCTTATTGTTATCCGTTGATCCGTCACCCCCGCGAAGGCGGGGGCCCAAGTTCATTGCTATGCCACGAATGTCGACTTGGGTCCCCGCCTTCGCGGGGATGACGTGCTGGCGTTATGGGCCGAAAGATACGTTGCGTCTATTCGGCGATATCGAAATCGACCACCACCTTGTCGGTGACCGGAAAACTCTGGCAGCTCAGCACGAACCCGCGCCGCACTTCATAGTCCTCGAGCGCATAGTTCACGTCCATCTCGACCTCGCCATCCAGCACCTTGCAGCGGCAGGTCGAGCACACGCCGCCCTTGCAGGAATAGCGCATGTCGATGCCCGCGCGCAGGCCGGCGTCGAGGAGCGATTCCTTGTCCTTGTCCATCGTGAAGCTGGCGGCGTTGCCGTCCATGATGACGGTGACTTCGGTCTGGTGCCTGGCGCCCGCCTCGATGTGGCGCGGCTTGTGTTCGTGCTTGGGGATGCTGGCCGCGAACAGCTCGATGCGGATCTTTTCCTTGGCCAGGCCGGCTTCCTGCAGCGAGCGCGAGACGCCGTGCATCATGTCCTCGGGGCCGCAGATGAAGGCGACGTCGATGTCGCGGATATCGATCCAGTGCTTCAGGAACTGGCCGCACTTCTCTTCGGTGATGCGGCCGTTGAACAGCTCGATGTCCTGCTGCTCGCGGCTCATCACGTAGACCAGGCGCAGGCGGTCCATGTACTGGTCCTTCAGGTCGGTCAGCTCGTCGCGGAAGATCACGGTCGACGAGGCGCGGTTGCCGTACACCAGGGTGAAGCGGCTGTGCGGTTCGGCCTGCAGGGTGGTCTTGATGATCGACAGCAGCGGGGTGATGCCGCTGCCGGCCGCAAAGCCCAGGTAGTGGCGCGCGCTCTCGGGCTCGAGGGGCACGTTGAAATGGCCCATCGGCGGCATCACCTCGAGGGTGGCGCCCGGCTGCAGCTTTTCGTTGGCCCAGTTCGAGAACAGGCCGCCTGCGCAGCGCTTGATCGCCACGCGCAATGCCTTGTCCTGCACCGCCGAGCAGATCGAATAGGAACGGCGCACGTCCTCGCCGTCGATCATGGCGCGCAGGGTCAGGTGCTGGCCCTGCTTGTAGGCGAAGGCGTCCTTCAGTTCGTCCGGCACGTCGAAGGTCACGGCGATGGCGTCGCGCGTCTCGTGCTTCACCTTCGCCACGGTGAGTGGATAGAATTTGCTCATCTTGCCCTTAGTGGCACTTGAAGTAATCAAATGGCTCGCGGCAGTCGAGGCACTTGTACAGCGCCTTGCACGGCGTCGAGCCGAATTCACTGGTCAATTGGGTATGCGGGGAACCGCAGTTCGGACAGTTCACCTGGGGCGCGGCGCGGCGGCGGATGCCGGCGTGCAGGCCGCTGATGTCGATCGCCTGCTGGCTAGGGGGCGCGATGCCGTAGCCCTTCAGGGCGGCCTTGCCGGCCTCGCTCATCCAGTCGGTGGTCCAGGCGGGCGACAGGCGGCTGACGATGCGCAGCCTGTCCACACCGTGCGCCTGCAAGGCTTCGCGCACCGAGTCGGCGATCACCTGCATCGCGGGGCAGCCGGAATAAGTGGGCGTGATCGTGACCACGCATTCACCATCCTCGAAGGCGACATCGCGCACGATGCCCAGGTCCACCACCGAAATGACCGGGATCTCCGGATCGGCGACTTCGCCGAGCCAGCTCCAGACCTGTTCGACGGTGGCGTCCAGGGCCGTCATTACCACTGCGCTCCCGGATAGGCGCGCTGCAGGAACTGCATCTCGGCCAGGATGTAACCCAGGCGCTCGGTGTGGCGTCCCTGCTTGCCGCCGCGCTGCATGTAGGCGTCCGGCGGCGGCATCTTGAGGGTGGCTTCCTCGAACACCTCGGCCACGTGGTCGAGGAACATCTTGCGCAGCGCTTCCGCCGGCGGCGCCACGCCCTCTTCCACCATGGCATTGTCGACGGCGTCGTAGAGGAACATCTCGCCGCTGACCATCCACAGCTCGTCGGCCGCGGCCTGCATCTTCGCGTGGCTGACGTCGGTGCCGTCGCCCAGGCGCACCACCAGGTCGCCGCTGCGGCGCAGGTGGTAGGTCACTTCCTTGATCGACTTCTCGGCGATCTCCTTGATGCGCAGGTCGCTCGAACGGGTCAGGCCGTCCATCAGGAAGTAGTGCCAGGTATCGAAGAAGAACTGGCGCATCATCGTTTCCGCATAGCTGCCGTTGGGCTGCTCCACCAGGTGGCAGTTGCGGTAGTCGCTGGCGTCGCGCAGGAAGGCCAGGCGGTCTTCGTCGCGGCCCTTGCCTTCGAGTTCGCCGGCGTAGCTCAGCCACATGCGGGTCTGGCCCAGCAGGTCGAGCGCCACGTTCGACAGCGCCATGTCTTCTTCCAGGGCCGGGCCCTTGCCGCACAGCTGGCACAGCTGCTGCGACAGGATCAGGGCGTTGTCGCCCTGGCGCAGAAGGTATTCAAACTTCGCGTCCATGGCTGCGCTCACAGGTTCTTGACTTCTTCCGGCATCGGGAAGAAGGTCGGGTGGCGGTAGACCTTGCTGTTGGCAGGTTCGAACAGCGCTTCCTTGTCGGACGGGCTGCTGGCGACGATGTCGGCGGCGCGGACCACCCAGATCGAGACGCCTTCGTTGCGGCGGGTGTAGACGTCGCGCGCGTTGTTGATCGCCATTTCGGCGTCAGGGGCGTGCAGGCTGCCCACGTGCTTGTGGGCCAGGCCATGCTGGCTGCGGATGAAGACTTCCCACAGCGGCCATTCTTTGCTCATTTTCTTGTCTCCGTTATCGAATTCGGTGATGCGGGCGTGTGTTGGACGCGTCGGCGGCCAAGCCGCCGACCCTACGCGGCTTTTTTCGATTTCTTCTCTGCGTGGGCGACCAGGGCGTCGCGGAACCATTCGCCGTCCTCGTAGGCCTTGACGCGGGTGCGCAGGCGCTCGCGGTTGCAGGGACCGTTGCCCTTCAGGACATTATGGAACTCGCTCCAGTCGATCTCGCCGAAATCGTAGTGGCCGCGCTCCTCGTTCCATTTCAGGTCCGGGTCGGGGATGGTCAGGCCCAGGTACTCGGCTTGCGGCACGGTCTGGTCGACCATGCGCTGGCGCAGCTCGTCGTTCGAGAACAGCTTGATGCGCCAGGCGGTCGACTGGGCGCTGTTGACCGATTCGGCGTCCGAAGGGCCGAACATCATCAAGGAAGGCCACCACCAGCGGTTGAGCGCATCCTGGGCCATCGCCTTTTGTTCCGGCGTACCCTGGGCCAGGCTCATCATGATGTCGTAGCCCTGGCGCGCGTGGAAAGACTCTTCCTTGCAGACGCGGATCATGGCGCGCGCATACGGGCCGTAGGAGCAGCGGCAGAGCGGGATCTGGTTGATGATCGCGGAACCATCCACCAGCCAGCCGATGGCGCCCATGTCGGCCCAGGTCAGGGTCGGGTAATTGAAGATGCTCGAATACTTGGCCTTGCCCGAGTGCAGGGCCTGCAGCAGCTCGTCGCGCGAGACGCCCAGCGTCTCGGCCGCGCTGTACAGGTAGAGGCCGTGGCCGGCCTCGTCCTGGATCTTGGCCAGCAGCACCGATTTGCGCTTGAGCGTGGGCGCGCGGGTCACCCAGTTGCCTTCCGGCAGCTGGCCAACGATTTCCGAGTGCGCGTGCTGCGAAATCTGCCGGATCAGCGTCTTGCGGTACGCTTCCGGCATCCAGTCCTTCGCTTCGATCTTGATCCCGGCGTCGATGCGCGCCTGGAATGCCTGCTCTTCGGCGCTCATGTCGTCCGCGGTCTGGACTTTCTTGAGGCCGGTCTCCACCATTTGTGCGTACATGTCTGTCTCCGTTGCAAACCTCTCCAATCCATAATACGATACAAAAAATCTGATGTACACAAAAATTTTGAATCATATTGCGCTAGCTTATCCATGACACGACCCTCCAGCGGCGAGTGGATCGACCACTTCCTTACCCACGACACGCCGCGCCACAAGTCGCTGGTGATGACCCTGTGCGGCGACACCATCGCGCCGCACGGCGGCGGCTTCTGGCTGGGCAGCATGATCGAGCTGCTCGCGCCCCTGGGCGTGAACGACCGCCTGGTGCGCACCAGCGTGTTCCGCCTGGTGCAGGAAGGCTGGCTGGTGGCCAGCCGCGAGGGGCGGCGCAGCCGCTACGCGCTGGAGCCGAAGGCGCTGCCGCGCCTGGCGCGCGCCAACCGCCGCATCTATTCGCCGCCGGGACTGGACTGGAACGGCCGCTGGAGCTTCCTCCTGGCGCCCAGCAACAGCATCGACACCGAGCTGCGCAACCTGCTGCGCAAGGAGCTGGAATGGGAGGGCTACGCCATGCTGGCGACCGGCGTGATGGCCCACCCGGCGCCCGACCGCGACAGCCTGCGCGAGATCCTGACCCGCTGCGACGCCGAGGGCAAGGTGTTCGCCTGCGAGGCCGACGAACTGCCGGGCGTGGGTTCGCGCCCCCTGCCCCAGCTGGTGCGCGACGGCTGGGACCTGGCCGGCGTAGTGGCGGGCTACCGCCGCTTCATCGACAGCTTCGCGCCGCTGCTGGCCCAGCTGGAGGCGCAGCCAGGCGTGGCGCCACAGGACGCCTTCGCGATCCGCTCGCTGCTGGTGCACGCCTACCGCCGCGTGCAGCTGCACGACCCGATGCTGCCGGTGGCCCTGCTGCCCCAGCCCTGGCCGGGCACCGAAGCCTACGAGCTGGCGCGCCGCATCTACCGCCTGGCCTGGGCGCCGGCCGAGGAACACATCATGGCGCTGCTGCGCCATGAAGACGAGGCCACGCCGGACGCCGACGCGGACTTCTATCAACGCTTCGGCGGACTACGGGCCTGATCCGCCGCCAAAAGCGGTATCATCTCGCCTCTACCCGTTCTTCCCATTACAGGACACACCATGTCTATCAAGATCAGCAGCCAGTTCGACGCCGGCGCCATCGACGTCGTGAACGCCACGAGCGCCAGCGCCATCGACCTGAACATCCGCAAGGACTCGCACGCCGACATCATCCAGTGGTTCTACTTCCGCCTGCAGGGCGCGCAGGGCGAACCCTGCACCATCCGTTTCCTGAACGCGGGCCAGGCGGCCTATCCGGCGGGCTGGGAAGACTACCAGGCGATGGCGAGCTACGACCGCGTCAACTGGTTCCGCGTGCCGACTTCCTACGACGGCAAGGTGATGACCATCGAGCATACCCCGGCGATGGACAGCGTTTATTACGCCTACTTCGAGCCGTACTCGTGGGAACGCCACCTGGAGCTGCTGGACCGCGCCCAGATGTCCGAGAACGTGCGCATGCTGGACCTGGGTTCGACCGTCGACGGCCGCGACCTGAACATGCTGGTGATCGGCGAGCCGTCGCCCGAGAAGAAAAAGGTGTGGGTGATCGCACGCCAGCACCCCGGCGAGACCATGGCCGAATGGTTCGTCGAGGGCATGCTCGACGCGCTGCTGGACCCGGCCCACCCCTTCGGCCGCCAGCTGCTGAAAGAAAGCGTGTTCTACGTGGTGCCGAACATGAACCCGGACGGCTCGGTGCGCGGCAACCTGCGCACCAACGCGGCCGGCGCCAACCTGAACCGCGAATGGCTGAACCCGAGCATGGAGCGCAGCCCGGAGGTCTTCCTGGTCAAGCAGAAGATGCATGAAGTGGGCGTGGACCTGTGCCTGGACGTGCACGGCGACGAAGGCCTGCCCTACGTGTTCGTGGCCGGCAGCGAATCCCTGCCGAACTTCACCGAGGCGCAAGCGGCGGCGCAAAAGCGCTTCAGCGACGACTTCATGATCGCCAGCCCGGACTTCCAGGACGTACACGGCTACGGCCAGACCCCGTACACCGAAGAGACCCTGACCATGGGCTCGCCGCACATCACCCACGCCTTCGGCTGCCTGTCCTTGACGCTGGAACTGCCGTTCAAGGACAACGCCAACGACCCGGACCCGCAAGTGGGCTGGGACGGCGCCCGCAGCGCGCGCCTGGGCGCGGCGGTGCTGCAGCCGGTGCTGAATTCCATCCGCGCGATCAAGTAAGGAGCCTGCCATGAGCGTATTCGCCGCCCCCGTGTTCGACGCCACCGTCGTCTATGAAGGCCAGGAGCTGTTCAAGGGCCGCGGCGCGGCCCAGACCTGGGCCGAGAAAGTCGCGAAAGAACTGGAAACCGAGGTGACGGTCGAGAAGATCGGCACCGGCTGGGCCTTGAAGGCCATGGTCGATGGGGAGGCGCGTACCTGGGTGGTGTTTGGGCAGCGGCTCAGCCGGAGTGAAACGGCGGGCTGACCAACACGATCAACAGCAGCACCTCAGAAAACGCTCCGGACCTCGGAGCGTTTTCATTTGCAGGACTGGCAAACTTCAAATCGTTGTATTTTTTACACATGTTGCGATTTTGCCGACAGATCAATGTTGAATGCATGAACGATAGGAGATGTTTTCATTTATTGATAGACAACGCATGTTGATTGAGAGATATTCCCAGCTTTAAAATCTTGTCTCTTCATCATGCAGCGTCCACCATCCGATCCGACCTCGACCGGCCAGCTTCATTTCTCGAGCATGTCGGGAGCCGCAGCCAACACTGCCGACATCCAGGCGCCGACCCTCACTCCGTGGCCACCTCAGTCTGGCGCGGTCGTCGATGGCCAACTTGTATTCACATTCAGTGAGCCTGTCACCGGCGGCAACGGCTGGGTGATCCTGAAGCGCGGTGAGGAACATATCTACTCGGGCCGTGCTTACATGAACCTGGACATCCTCGTGTCCGGGAATACGCTGAGCTTCACGCCGCCCGTGCCTTTCGAATACCAGAGCGAGTACACGGTCGTGTTCACGGATGGCGTTGTCCAGGACTATGCCGGCAATCCATTCGACGCCGGCGGGCCTGCGGGATTGAGCGTGTCCTTCACGACCGCGGCCAGCCCGCCGGCCGTCAACCGCACCGGCAGCGCCGGGCGCGACATTCTCTACGGCAGCATCTATGCCGACACCATCAAGGGTGGTGACGGCAGCGACGAACTGTACGGCTTCGACGGCGACGACATCCTCGAAGGCGGCAACGGCGCCACGGTCTTCTTGGACGACAGCGACCGTCTCGACGGCGGCGCCGGCAACGACATCCTGCGCGGCGGCCAGGGTTTCGACATCCTCGACGGCGGCGCCGGCGATGACCGCCTCGAGGGTGGCGACGGCAACGACTCCCTGAAAGACGGCGCAGGCCACAACACCCTGCTCGGCGGCGCGGGCAACGACTACCTGTCGCTGGCTGCGAACGCGACCGGCGTGCTTGATGGCGGCGACGGCAACGACAGACTGTGGGGCCGGGGCGGCGCTGACGTATCCGGCGGCCGCGGCGACGACATGATCTGGATGGTGCTGAGCGGACCTCCCGGTACGCTCAAGCACATCGACGGCGGCGAGGGCCAGGATACGTTCGAATTCTGGTTCACGGACCAGACCGAAGCCCAGCTCGCGCTAACGGGCGGCGCTGGCGCCGATACCTACGTCTTCAGCCGCACTTCCATGGAGCACGGCGCGGGGCTGAACATGCGCATTACCGATTTCACCGCCGGCGCCGGTGGCGATCGCATCGACCCCGCTGGCCTGCTGCCGTTGGGCTATACCGGCAATCCCTTCACCGAGGGCAGCCTGCGCCTGGCCGTCCAGGGTTCGGACACCCTGCTTCAGCGGCGCCTGCCGGGCGAAGAAGGCGCCTACCGGACCGTGCTGGTCCTTGCCGGCGTCGCGCCGCAACAGCTCACCGCCGATAACTTCGTGGGCGGCGTCGACCCCAGCGGTTCCTCGCGGGGGCTGAACCTGGTCGGCACCGCGGGGGCCGACACGCTGCAAGGTGGCGTGCTGGACGATACCTTGGCAGGATTGGGCGGTAACGACCGCCTGTACGGGAACACCGGCAACGACCTGCTCGAGGGTGGCTACGGGAACGACGAACTGCAGGGCGGAGACGGCAACGACCGGCTCGACGGCGGCGCCGGTGACGACACGCTGACGGGCCAGTACGGCAGCGACGTTCTGATCGGCGGCGACGGCTTCGATACCCTCAAGGACGAATATGGCCTGGATACCGGCGAGACCAATGTACTCGAAGGCGGCGCAGGTTTCGACAAGCTTGTTGTGGTCAACAACGGCACCAACCTGCTCGACGGCGGCGCCGGCAACGACGAACTGTGGAGCAACGGCGGCAAGAATACCCTGCTCGGCGGAGACGGCGACGACCTGTTCTACGCCACCAGCATCCTGAACCGCAACGATACGCTGGTGCTGGACGGCGGCGCAGGCAACGACTGGATGCGCGTCAACGTCTGGGATGCGAACGTCAGCGTGAGTGCGCGCGGCGGCAGCGGCGCCGACATCTTCCGGCTGGAGCGGGTCGACGGTGTGGCGCAGATCGGTGACTTCAGCGCCGCCGACGGCGACCAGCTGGACCTGGATCCCCTGGTCCCCGACTGGGTCGAGGGCAATCCCTTCGGCGAAGCCGGCTTCCTGAAGCTGGAACAGTCGGGCGCCGATACCCTGCTTCTGGTGGACGCCGACGGCGCCGCCGGCAACACCCACGCTTTCAGGACGATCGCCACCCTGGCCGGCGTCGACGCGGCCTCGCTGAGCGGCGCCAACATCGTCGACGGCTACCATCCCGACGGCAGCAATACCGGACTGAACATTACGGGTACCGAGGAAAGCGACACCTTGCGCGGCGGCGGCCTGGACGACCTGATCCGGGGCTTGGGCGGCGCCGACGCCATTAACGGCGGCAAGGGCGGCGACGACATCGACGGCGGTGCGGGTATGGACCGGCTCGAAGGCGGCGAAGGCGACGACCTGCTCGCAGGGGGTGACGATGACGACGAGCTGCTCGGCGGTGAAGGCGACGATGTACTCCGGGGCGGTGGCGGAGACGACAGGCTGACGGATCAGCTCGGCAACGATAGTTTCGAAGGTGGTGACGGCAACGACAAGATCGTGGCGGGCATCTCCGCTGATGGGTATCTCGCCAAACCGGGCCAAGGTTTCATCGACGGCGGCGCTGGCAACGACCAGATCGACGCCACCGTGGCCATCGACCGGATCGACGGTGGCAGCGGCGACGACCGCATCCATGTCGCCGCGGCGCCCGGCGCGCTGCCGGACCAGCCTTTGCGGATCGCCGGAGGCGAGGGTAAGGACACGATCTCGCTCGGCGTCCAGGGCGGCACGCGTGTAATCGAAGCAAGCGGCGGCGCCGACAGCGATGTCTTCAGCTTCCATGACGCCGCACCGGCAACGGCGGCAGTCATCACGGATTTCGAGGCCGGCGCCGGCGGCGACGTCCTGTCGGTCATGTGGATGCTGCCGTATGGCAGTCTCGAGAATCCCTTCGGCGCCGCCGCGTATGCGCGCCTGCAGCAACGCGGCGCCGACACAGTGTTGCAGTACGATGCGGATGGCGCCCTGGGCGTGGCAGGCTGGCGCGACATCGTCGTTTTGCAAAACGTCGACGCCACGGCGCTGGCCAATACCAACTTCGACGAGGGCGCCAATCCCGATGGCTCGCTCAAGGGCTACGTGCTCACCGGCTCGAGCGGCGATGACGAAATAAATGGCGGCCGCTTCGACGACATGCTCGACGGCGGTGAGGGGGATGACTGGATCGTGGGCGGCGCTGGCGCGGACCAGCTGCGTGGAGCGGGCGGCGCAGACCATATGTTCGGTAATGCCGGAGATGACCAGCTGTCCGGCGGCGGCGGAAACGACACGCTCTGGGACCACGACGGCAACAATCTGCTCGACGGCGGCGAGGGTGACGACGACTTGAGAAGCAGTTCGCTGAACGGCGGCATCCTCACGGGCGGCGCCGGCAACGACAAGCTGTACAGCCGCGGCCAGGGCGTCGTGCTCGATGGCGGGGCCGGCAACGACCGCTTCGGGCTCGACGAGGACTGGATGGGCACCGGACCGTTTGGCATCACGATCCTGGGCGGCGAGGGCGACGACTGGACTAACCTGGACAGCCTTCCCGGGCAGCACGGCACCATTACGGGCGAAGGCGGCGCGGGCCGCGACACCTGGTCTTTCGGCACGAGACACACCAATACCGTCACCGTCACGCTCCGCGATTTCCAGGCGGGCCAAGGCGGGGACCTGCTCGACCTGACGGCTTTCGCTCCATATGCGAGCAGCCCGAATCCCTTCACCAATGGAGGACTGCGGATGCAACAGCGCGGCGCGGACGCCGTGCTGGACTACGACGCCGATGGCGCCGGACCGAAGCACGCTTTCCAGACCATCCTGACGCTCAAGGGTGTGACGGTGTCCGCACTGACGGCAGCGAATTTCGTGGGAGGCGTCGCGCCCATCGTGGCGGCTCCTCCGCCGCCACCACCACCTCCGCCGCCACCTCCTCCGCCACCACCTCCACCGCCGCCACCGCCGCCACCGCCGCCCGTGCCGCCGGTTCCCCCTGCTCCGCCACAGACCAGCACCGGCACGGGCGGCGGCGACCAGCTCACCGGCGGCACCGGCAACGACCGTCTCGACGGCGGCGAGGGCAACGACCTGCTGGTCGGCGGCGCCGGCAGCGATGTCCTGATCGGCGGCGTCGGCTTCGACAGCGCCCGCTACACCGGCGCGCGCGCCAACTACACCGTGACCCGGACCGCCGATGGCTTCCAGGTGGCGGACAAGCGCGGCACCTCTGGCGAAGGCAGCGACACCCTGGTGGGCGTCGAGCGCGTCAGCTTCACCGACGGCGCGCTGGCACTGGACATCGACGGCGTGGCCGGCCAGGCCTACCGCATCTACCGCGCCGCCTTCGACCGCGAGCCGGACTTCGGCGGCCTGGGCTACTGGCTGTCGGTACTGGACAAGGGTACGAGCCTGGAATCGGTGGCAGGCGGCTTCATGGGCTCGCCGGAGTTCCTCGCCCTGTACGGCAGCGCGCCGACCAATGCCGACGTGGTCATGCGCCTGTACAAGAACGTGCTGCACCGCGACCCCGATCCGGGCGGCTTCGAGTTCTGGGTCAAGGTGCTGGACGACAAGCGCGCAGACCTGCCGTCCGTGCTGTCCCAGATCAGCGAGAGCGCGGAGAACCAGGACGCGGTAGCCGAGCTGATCGCCAACGGCATCTGGTTCACGCCCTACGGCGGCTGATGCCCGGCGCCACGGCCGCAGGAAGCGCGGCCGTGGCGCATCCTTGATTCGCTAGACATTTACTGTCGAGTCAGCGATATTAATAAGATAACAAACCAACTGTCAGTAAAATGACCTTGCTCGCCATGCGCCTCGTCTCCACCCACCTGATCCGGCATGGCGGCATGTCGGGGTCCTCCAGCGATGCCGACACCACCGCGCCGGTCCTGGTGTCCTCGCCCGCCAATGGCCACGACGCGACCGCCGACCTGGTGTTCACCTTCAGCGAACCCGTCAAGCTCGGCAGCGGCACGCTGTCCGTGTCGCCGGACATCGGCCCCACGTTTTCCACGGACGTCGCCACCAGCCCCTATCTCAGCGTCTCGGGCAACACGGTCATCTTCAATCCGCCGTCGCCGCTGGATTTGAAGAGCTATTACGTTATACAGTTCAGCCAGGGCGCCGTACTCGACCTGGCCGGAAACAGCCTGGCCGACAGCTGGGGCGTCGCGGTCGGTTTCACGACCGGCATCAGCACCACGCCGGTGAACACCACCGGCAGCGACGGCGATGACCTGCTCCACGGCAGCGACTTCGCCGATGCGATGTCCGGCGCCGGCGGCTCGGACTACCTGTACGGCTACGGAGGCGACGACATCCTGAATGGGGGCAACGAGCCCGGGACCGGTCATGTCATCGGCGACTACATGGTCGGCGGAGCCGGCAATGACGTTCTTCACGGCAACGATGGCCTGGACCAGCTGCTGGGCGGCGACGGCAACGATCGATTGTATGGCGACGCGCACGGCGATCGCTTGACGGGCGGGGCCGGCGACGACCTGCTCGAGGGCGGCGACGGCAACGATGAGCTGAAGGACGATGCCGGCGACAACCGCATGCTGGGCGGGGACGGGGACGACAGGCTGTTTGCCGGCAGCGCCGCGACGGGAACGCTCGACGGCGGCGCCGGCGACGACGCGCTGGAAGGCTACGGCGGGACCGATTTCGTAGGCGGCACGGGCAAGGACAGCATGCGTGTCATCCTGGCCGGCGCGGGCGCCACGGTCTCGCAGCTCGATGCGGGCGCCGGCGACGACCGCATCGAGCTCGTATTCGACCGCCCCGCCGACGCGCGTCTGGACGCCAGGGGCGGCAGCGGCATCGACACCTGGGTGTTGTCCATGCCCGATGCGCCGGCCGGCGACGGCGCCCATGTGCGTGTTGCGGACTTCACCCCCGGCGCCGGCGGCGACCGCATCGATGTGCTGCCCCTGCTGCCGGCGGATTATTCCGGCAACCCCTTCGGCAACGGGCTGCTGCGCCTGGTCGACAGCGGCGCCGATACCCTGCTCCAGCTGCGCGACGCCGCTGCGGACGGCGGCTTCCAGACCTTGCTGCAATTGACCGGCATCGACCCCGGCAGTCTGACGCGCGCCAATTTCGTCGGCGATCTCGACCCGCTCGGTTCGCAGCTTGGCGTAGTCTTGACCGGCACCGCGTCGTCCGACGTGCTGACTGGCACCCTGCTCGACGACAGCATCGACGGCCTGGATGGCGGCGACAACCTGCGCGGCGGCGGCGGCAACGACAGCATCGCCGGTGGCGCGGGCAACGACCGCCTGGTGGGCGACAGCGGCAACGACCGGCTATCCGGTGGCGCCGGCACCGACACGCTCGACGAACGCGGCGACGCGACCGGCAGCAACCGCCTGGATGGCGGCGCCGACGACGACTTCCTGTGGGTCGCCTCCAGCGGAGCCAATGTGCTCGACGGCGGCAGTGGCGATGACACGCTGTCCGGCGGCCGGGGTGCCGACAGCCTGATTGGCGGCGACGGCGACGACATCCTCACTGTGGCCGACACGGGCAATGGCGCGGTGCGCACTGTCAGCCTGGCGGGCGACGCGGGCGACGATGTACTCAACCTGGGCATCACGGCCGCCTCGGTCACGGTCAGTGCGCGCGGCGGCGCCGGCGCCGACATCTTCGTGCTCAACGCGCCCGGTGCGCAGGTGCGCATCGAAGATTTCAATGTGGCCCAGCGCGACCGGATCGAGCTGCGCCAGCTGGTTCCCGTCGCGCTGAACGACAATCCTTTCGGCACGGCCGGCTACCTCAAGGCCGAGCAGTCGGGTAACGACACCCTGATCTATGTCGACAGCGACGGCGCGGCGGGTGCGGCGCAGCAGTCCCAGCTGGCGCTGACCTTGTCCGGCGTCTCGCTGTCCGCGCTGTCGCGCACCAGCTTCGGCGGCGGCTACGATCCCCGCGGCAGCGACGTCGGCTTCACCATCGTCGGCACCGCGCAAGACGACAGGCTGGTAGGCGAAGATCTGGACGACACCATCCGCGGCCTGGGCGGCGACGATGTCATCGAAGGCGGCAAGGGAGATGACGACCTGGATGGCGGCGACGAATCCAGCTACGGCGACAGGCTCGATGGCGGCGCCGGCAACGACAAGCTGCGCGGAGGACAGGGCCGGGACGACCTCCTTGGCGGGACCGGCAACGACATCCTCGACGGGGGCGCTGGTGACGACGACCTGGACGGCGGCGCCGGCGACGACCGGCTGGTTGGCGGCGATGGCGACGACCTGCTGGAGGACAGTTCCGGCAACGACGTGTTCGAAGGCGGCGACGGCAACGATACGATCCGCGCCGGCAGAAACTATGTGAGCGAGCCCCTCCCGCCCTTCAGCGTCTCGGTCGATGGCGGCGCGGGCAATGACCGGATCGAGGCTTCGCTCGACGTCGAACTCATCAAGGGAGGCGGTGGCAACGACAGCATCGAGATCTACACCCCTGGCAACCCGGCGTCCGCACAAGCCATGCGCATCGAGGGCGGCGCCGGCGACGACCTGGTATCCATCCAGGCCTGGAGCAATACCGCGCTGACGATCGAAGCGGCCGGCGGCGAAGGCCGCGACAGCTATTCGCTGAACCGGAACATGGCAATGCCGCTGCTGGCGATCACCGACTTCCAGGCGGGAGCCGGCGGCGACCTGATCGACGTCTTTTCGCTGCTGGATTACCAGCCGAACAGCGGCAATCCCTTCGCCCCGGGCGGCGGCCTGCGGCTGCTGCAGCGCGGCGCCGACACGGTCCTGCAGCGCACGGCGCCAGGCACTGCCAGCGACTGGCATGACGCCGTCGTCTTGCGCAATACCCCGCTGGCGTCGCTCACGGGCGACAACTTCAGCGATTTCGCGCGGCCGGACGGTTCGCCCACCGGCTATATGTTGACCGGCACCGCAGACCACGACACGATGCGCGGCGGGCGCCTGGACGACAGCCTGCATGGTGGAGACCAGAGCGACATGCTGTACGGCGGCCTCGGGGCCGACAGCCTGTATGGCGACGGCGGCAGCGACTACCTGGAGGGAGAAGAAGGCGACGACCGCTTGTACGGAGGTGCTGGCGACGACCAGCTGGTCGATCACATCGGCGCCAACCTGCTCGACGGCGGCGACGGCAGGGACAGGCTCTCCACCTGGTCGCCCGGAGGCGGGGAACTGCGCGGCGGCGCGGGTGACGATACCCTGTCCGGCTTGGGCGGCAATCTCGTGCTGGACGGCGGAGCGGGCAACGACAGGATCGAGGCCGGCACGCTGCTCGAGAATGGACCGGCGAACATCGCGATCCACGGCGGCGACGGCAATGACCTGATCGTCGCCGCCCTGGGCGAAAACCTGGGGAGCAAAGTCATCGCGGATGGCGGCGCCGGCCAGGACACCTACCTGATCCAGAATGTGGCGCGCGGCGGTGCGCTGACCATTCGGGACTTCCAGACCGGCGAAGGCGGCGACCTGCTCGACCTGAGCCGTTTTGTCGGCTGGGACAGCGCACCGAATCCCTTCGGTCCCGGCATCGGCATGCGGATCGTCCAGCGCGGCGCCGACGCGGTCCTGCAGGCGCGCGTGAGCGAAGCGGGCCAGGTGACTTACCGCGACCTGGTCGTGTTCACCGGCGTGGACAAGGCGGCCATCGGCGCGGCCAACGTGCTGTGGGGCTTCAATCCGGACGGTTCCACGGTCGGCCGCAACATCGTGGGCAGCCAGGACGGCGAGCAGATCAGCGGAGGATGGCTGGACGACAGCATCGCCGGCGGCGGCGGCGCCGACCAGTTGTTCGGCGCCGCCGGCAATGACCGCCTGCTGGGAGGCGATGGCGACGACCTGCTGATGGGCGACTACTACCGCGATGCGCCGCCCGGCGCCACCGGGCCGGTGTTCGCCGGCGCCGACATCCTGGACGGCGGGGCAGGCCAGGACGAACTGCGCAGCGCGGGCGGCAACGATACCTTGCATGGCGGCGACGGCAACGACCTCCTGCTCCTGGAGATGAACCAGGATAGCCTGGCGCCGCACCAGCGCGTAGCGATGCACGGCGACGCCGGCGACGACCTGATCAAGGTCCAGCCCGCGCGCGGCGATCGCATGGACGTGACGATGGAAGGCGGCGCAGGGAGTGACAGCTTCCAGGTCCGCTGGCTGCCGTCCCAGGGCTCGCTCACGATTACCGATTTCCAGGTCGGGGCCGGCGGCGACCTGCTTGATGTGTTCGAGATGGAAGGCTATGTGGCGCTGGACGATATCTCGCCCTTCGCGACCGGCCAGTACCGCTTCGTGCAGCGCGGCGCGGACGCCGTGCTCCAGGTGGCTGCCGAGCCCGGAGGCGTGCACCAGGATTTCCTCACCTTGAAGAACGTCGACAAGGATCAGCTCGTCACCGCCAACATGGCGCACGGCCTGCACCCCGGCGGTGCGACCCAGGGGATCAGCTGGACGGGCGGCAATGCGAACGAGTTCCAGATCGGCCAGTGGCTGGACGACGAACTGCGCGGCGGCGGGGGCAACGACCAGCTGGATGGATCGCGCGGCAACGACCTGCTCATAGGCGGCGACGGCAACGACAGCCTGTACGACCGCTACGGCACGGACACCCTCCTCGGCGGCGCCGGCGACGACGACCTGAGCGCCTGGGGCGGCGACATCCTGCGCGGAGAAGACGGCAACGACGTTCTCGTCGACATGCTCGGCGGCGGACTGCTCGATGGCGGCGCAGGCAACGACCGCTTGTGGCTACGCGCCGACAGGATCGAGAGCCTGGACCGGGGATTCCAGGCGACCATGCTCGGCGGCGCCGGCGACGATGTCTTCAGCGTCGACTCCCTCGCCGCCGAGAGCATCGCCACCGCCACCGGCGGCGCGGGACGCGACCTGTTCGTGGCCGGCGGCCACTACACGGTGACGGATTTCCAGGTCGGAGCGAACGGCGACCGCATCGACGTCATGTCCATGCTCGGCATGGTGAATCCACGCAATCCCTTCGACCTCGGCATGATGCGCCTGGTGCAGGACGGCGCCAACACCGTGCTGCAAGTCGACCGCGACGGCAGCGGCGGCTGGTATAGCCTCAAGACCATCATGACCCTGGCCGGTGTGCGCGCCGACAGCATCACCGCCGACAATATCCTGGGCGGCTATAGTCCGCATCCGGTTGCCACCCCGCCGGTTATTCCCTCACCGCCACCGCCGCCACCACCGCCACCACCGCCTCCGCCAACGCCGCCGACTCCGCCGGTGCCCCCTGCCCCACCGCAGACCAGCACCGGCACGGGCGGCGGCGACCAGCTCACCGGCGGTACGGGCAACGACCGCCTCGACGGCGGTGAAGGCAACGACCTGCTGGTCGGCGGCGCCGGCAACGACGCCCTGATCGGCGGCGCCGGCTTCGACAGCGCCCGCTACACCGGCGCGCGCGCCAACTACACCGTCACCCGCACCGCCGACGGCTTCCAGGTGGCGGACAAGCGCGGCGCCTCCGGCGAAGGCAGCGACACCCTGGTGGGCGTGGAGCGCGTCAGCTTCACCGACGGCGCGCTGGCGCTGGACATCGAGGGCGTGGCCGGCCAGGCCTACCGCATCTACCGCGCCGCCTTCGACCGCGAGCCGGACTTCGGCGGCCTGGGCTACTGGCTGGCGGCCCTGGACAAGGGCGCTTCGCTCGAGGCGGTGGCCGGCGGCTTCATGGGTTCGCAGGAATTCCTCGGCCTGTACGGCAGCGCCCCGAGCAATGCCGACATCGTCATGCGCCTGTACAAGAACGTGCTGCACCGCGATCCGGACCCGGGCGGCTTCGAATTCTGGGTCAAGGTGCTGGACGAGAAGCGTGCCGACTTGCCTCACGTGCTGTCCCAGATCAGCGAGAGCGTGGAAAACCAGGACGCGGTGGCGGAACTGATCGCCAACGGCATCTGGTTCACGCCCTACGGCGGCTAAGCCTGTCGCGGCAAGGCGTGGCCCATGCAGTGCGCATGGGCCGCGCACGCTTGAACCGGCGCTGGACTTGTCTTGATGAGTAAGCGATAGTAGCTCATCCATTCATACCGGCCAGCGCCATGCCCCCTACCGCGCAGCTCCTGTCCACGAAACCCGTCGGCCACGACCGCATGGCCGCCAGCGCCGGCAGTGTCGGGCGCGACACTTATGTGTTGCCCGACCGCAAGGGCGCGGCGCTCACGATCCCCGACTTCCAGACCGGCGAAGGAGGCGACCTGCTCGACCTGAGCGCCTTTATTTCCCGCTGGGACGACGGCGACCCGAATCCCTTCGGCCCGGCGGGCCGCCTGCGGGTGGAGCAGCGCGGCGCCGACACGGTGCTGCAAGCCCGTTTCACCAGTGCCGGCGGGGTGTCGAGCTACGGCGACATCGCGATCCTGGCCGGGATCGACAAGGCCAGCCTGGGCGCCGCCAATGTCGTCCTGGGCTTCAATCCCGACGGCTCGCAAGCGGGACGCAAGATGACCGGCACCGGCGCGGCCGACAGGCTGGAAGGCGGCTGGCTGGACGACGACATCTCGGGCGGCATCGGCGACGACACCCTGTGGGGCGGCGCGGGCGACGACTACCTGTCCGGCGGCAATGGCAACGATATCCTCTCCGGCGACCTGATGGGTGAGATGCCGGCCGGGATAGCCACCGACGAAACCGGAGACGACATCCTGGAAGGCGGGACCGGCGACGACCAGCTGTCCAGCTCCTGGGGCAACGACGTGCTGCGCGGCGGCGGCGGCAACGACCTGCTCTGGCTGCACGACGGCGGCAACCCCGCGGCGCGGGTCGACCATGCGGCCTTGCACGGCGGGAGCGGCGACGATGTGTTCAGGGTCCGCTACGGGAAGGACGCGGACCCCGACGTGGTGCTGGAAGGCGGCGCCGGCAAGGACACCTACGATATCCAGTGGCTGCCGGTGGGCCGCGGCTCGCTCACCATCCTCGATTTCGATGCGGGCGACGGCGGCGATCGGATCGCCGTGAAAGCCTTTCCCCTACCCAAAGCCGCCCTCGGCAATCCCTTCGCCAGCGGCTACCTGCGGCTGGTCCAGCGCGGCGCCGACACCGTGTTCGAGTTCGATGGGGACGGCGCCGGCACGGCCAAGTCCTTCCTTCCCTTCATGGTGCTCGAAGGCGTCAACGCGCTGGGCATCACGGCGGACAACATCGTCGAGGGCTTCACGCCCTTCGTGGCCGGGTCCACGCCGCCTCCGCCGACTCCGCGCCCGCCCACCTTTCCGGGGCAGGTCCGCAACGGCACACCAGGCGCCGACGTCATGATCGGCGCCGCCGGCGACGACCGGCTCGATGGCGGCGCCGGCGACGACGTGCTGGTGGGCGGCGCAGGCAACGACAGCCTGATCGGCGGCGCGGGTTTCGACAGCGCCCGCTACAACGACATTGCCAGCGGCTATACGGTCACGCACGGCGCCGCCGGCGGCTTCGTGCTCAGCGCGACGGACGGCGCCGCGGACAACGGCTCGGACATCCTGCTGGGGATCGAGCGCCTCCACTTCGCGGACGGCGCGCTGGCGCTGGACACGGACGGCATCGCCGGCCAGGCCTACCGCATCTACCGCGCCGCCTTCGACCGCACGCCCGACCCGGGCGGCCTGGGTTACTGGATGGCGTCCATGGACGGCGGCGCATCGCTCAAGGCGGTCGCCCGCGGCTTCATGAGCTCGAAGGAATTTCTCGACCTGTACGGCAGCGCCCCGACCAATGCCGCCGTGGTCCTGCGCCTGTACCAGAACGTCTTGCACCGCAAACCCGATCCGGACGGCTTCGCCTTCTGGGTCAAGGTGCTCGACGAGAAGCGCGCCGACTTGCCCCACGTGCTGGCGCAGATCAGCGAGAGCGCGGAGAACCAGGATGCGGTGGCGGAACTGATCGCCAACGGCATCTGGTTCACCCCCTACGAGGGCTGAGCAGGCTGCGGCATGGGCCGCTGCCGCCCGGTGTTGGCTCCGCCGTGTTTATGCATAGTGCACAACTTGCAGCCTGATGCCGGATCTTGCTCGACAGCAGTTGCCGGTTCGGACATAGTTGCGGCTCCTCCTTACGTGCCGATCCTGACCATGTCGTTTTCCTCCAATCCCTACGCTTCCCTGGCTGCTTCGCTTGCAAGCGGTTCCGTCACCGCCACCGGGACAGCGGGCCCCGATATCCTGGAGGGCGGCGAGCTGGCCGACAATCTGTCGGGCGACGCCGGCAATGACACGCTCCGGGGCCTTGGGGGCAACGACGAGTTGTACGGCGGTACGGGCGACGATGTGCTCGAAGGCGGCGCCGGCGACGATATGCTGTACGACGCAGAGGGCCGCAACCAGCTGCGGGGCGGCGACGGCAACGATAACCTGCGCGGCAGCCGTGGCCCGGAAGGCTTGCCCATGTACCTGGCCCTGAACGGCTCGACCGGATTGCTCGATGGCGGCGCCGGCAACGACTCCCTGAGCGGCTACAACGGTTACGATTATGCGGGCGGGGATGGCGACGACCGCATCGAGATTTCAGTCTCCAGCCTGCAGGCGCTCGATACGCGTGTGGACGGCGGGAGCGGCGCCGACCGGTTCGAATTCGATTTCGACAGGGACGCCCTGGGCCGCCTTGCCATCACGGGCGGCGCCGGCTCCGATACCTTCGTCCTGGCGGACAGCAACCAGGTGGAGAGGGGAAGCGCGCAGCTGCGCATTCTCGACTTCGCCGCAGGCGCAGGGGGCGACAGGATCGATCTGGAACGCTTCCTCCCTTACGGCCATACCGGCAATCCGTTTGCTAGCGGCCTGCTGCGCCTCACATCGGACGGCGGCGACACCTTGTTGCAGCTGCGCGCCGATACGGGCTACCGCACGGTGCTGCAGCTGGCAGGTATCCAGCCGTCTCAGCTGACCTCGGCCAATTTCTCCAGCGGTATCAGTCCTGATGGCGGCAGCACCGGCATGACGCGGTCCGGCACCGCCCTGCGCGATGTGCTGGTCGGCGGCATCCTCGACGATGTGCTGTCCGGCCACGAGGGAAACGATGACCTGGAAGGCCTGGAGGGGAACGACCGGCTCGACGGCGGTGGCGGGGACGACAAACTGAAGGGTAACGAGGGCAACGATATCCTGCTGGGTGGTGATGGCGATGACTTTCTGCTCGACACCCAGGGCGGCGATAACGAATTGTATGGCGGCGCCGGCAATGATCGACTGACAGCCGAAGGGAATGGCAGCAACCTGCTCGACGGCGGTCCGGGCAACGATGAGCTGGTCGGTAGGAACGCGGGCTACATCCAGTTGAACGGCCCCTACACCCTGCGCGGCGGCGAGGGCGACGATTACCTGTCCGCCGACAAGGGCGGCATCCTCGAAGGCGGGGAAGGGAACGATATGCTGGTCAGCCGCTATGGCAACCTCCGGCTCGATGGCGGCAACGGCAACGACGTCCTGCAGCCGCACGAAAACGCCCAGGAAATGCTGATCGGGGGCGCCGGGATCGACCTCGCCCTTTTTGACAAGTCCAGCGCCGACTATACCGTGAGCACCAACCAATCGGGCTTTACCGTGACCCTCAAGTCCTCGGGCAACACCGACCACCTGAGCAGCATCGAGCGGCTCCAGTTTTCCGACCTCGGTATCGCATTCGATCTCGACGGCGCCGCGGGCCAGGCCTACCGCATCTACCGCGCCGCCTTCGACCGCACGCCGGATTCGGGCGGCCTGGGCTACTGGCTGGCGGCCCTGGACAAGGGGTCTTCGCTCGAAGCGGTCGCCCGCGGCTTCATGGGTTCGAAGGAATTCATCGACCTGTACGGCAGCGCGCCGAGCAACGCCGAGGTGGTGCAGCGGCTGTACAAGAACGTCCTGCATCGCGATCCGGATCCGGCCGGCTTCGCGTTCTGGGTCAAGGTGCTGGACGAGAAACGCGCCGACCCGCCCCAGGTGCTGGCGCAGATCAGCGAGAGCGCGGAAAACCAGCAAGCGGTGGCGGAAGTGATCGCCAACGGCATCTGGTACACGCCCTACGGCGGCTGACCAGGCTGCGGGATAGGCCGCGCGCGTCGCGGCGCCGGGAATCGCGTCTGGATAGGCCAGGACGCCGGCGTCGTTGGCCGTGGTCTTGTTGCCGGCGACGGCCTCAGAGCTGGACGCCGAGATGCGCCGCCACCCAGGTATTGGCGTCTTCGGCGCTGTCGAAATGCAGGGTGGCGATGGTGGTCTTGTCCGGCGCCATGAAGGTGGCGTAGACCTTGCGGCTGTCGTTGCCGGAACTGAGCAGGTCCGATGCCTGCGCCAGCTCGACCGTGGCCACCAGGTCGAGATTGAGCAGCACGGTCTTGTTGCTGCCCTCCTTGTCGATGCGTACGAATCGGTTCATGAGCCCTCCGCTCAGCTGCCGGCCACGACCATCTTCTCGATCAGGATCGAGCCGGTGGACTTGTTGCCGCGCGTCAGCACATCGCTGCCGATCGCGACGATCTGCTGGAACATTTCGCGCATGTTGCCGGCGATGGTGATCTCTTCGACCGGGTACTGGATGACGCCGTTCTCGACCCAGTAGCCGGACGCGCCGCGCGAATAGTCGCCGGTGACGTAGTTCACGCCCTGGCCCATCAGTTCGGTTACCAGGAGGCCGGTGCCCATCTTGCGCAGCATGCCGGCGAAGTCGTCGGCGCGCTTGGTGTGGGTCGAGACCAGTTCCAGGTTGTGCGAGCCGCCGGCGTTGCCGGTGGTTTGCATGCCCAGCTTGCGGGCCGAATACGAGGACAGGAAATAGCCCTGCAGCACGCCATCCTTGACCACCTTGCGGCGCACGGTCTTGACGCCTTCCTCGTCGAAGGGGGCCGAGCCAACCGCGCCGATCAGGTGCGGGTCCTCGACGATCTGGATGTGGTTCGGGAAGATCGATTTGCCCAGGGTGTCGAGCAGGAAGCTCGACTTGCGGTAGAGCGAGCCGCCGGACACCGCCTGGACGAAGGAGCCGAGCAGGCCGGCGGCCAGCGGCGCCTCGAACAGCACCGGGCAGGTGCGGGTGTCGAGCTTGCGCGCATTCAGGCGCGCCAGGGCGCGTTCGGCGGCGTAGCGGCCGACGGCTTCGGGCTCGGCCAGTTCCTTGGGGTTGCGCGACGAGGTGTACCAGTCGTCGCGCTGCATTTGGTTACCTTTGCCCGCGATCGGGGCCACCGACAGGGTGTGGCGCGAGAACGGGTAGCCGCCGATGAAGCCGCGCGAGTTGGCGCCGACGAAATGCGACTGCTGGACGTAGACGCTGGCGCCTTCGCTGTTGGTGATGCGGCGGTCGACTTCGAAGGCGGCGCTTTCGCAGCGCTTGGCGAGCTCGACGGCTTCCTCGGTCGAGATCTCCCAGGGGTAGCACAGGCGCAGGTCGCGCGGATTCATTTCGAGCAGCTCGGCGTCGGGCAGCCCGGCGCAGTCGTCCTCGGCGGTGAAGCGGGCGATGTTCCAGGCCGCTTCGACGGTCGCCTTGAGCGAGCTGGGCGAGAAGTCCGAGGTGTTGGCATTGCCGCGGCGCTGGCCGTAGTACACGGTGACGCCCAGGCCCTTGTCCTTGTTCTGCTCGATCGTCTCGATATTTCCTTTACGAACGGAAACCGATAGCCCACTGCCCTCGCTGATCTCGACCGACGCATCGGTCGCGCCCTGTTCACGGGCAATGGCCAGCACGTCGCGTGCGAGCTGTTTCAGCTGATCCTGGGAGTGGGTGAAAAAGGAATCGTTCATGTCGTGTTTTTCGTGGCGAGCCCTAAAACAGTTATCATAGCAGCCGTTTACTGTTTTCACTGATCGGCCCAGCGCCAATCGGATCAATCCGGAATTTTCCTCAAATTATGCCTAATCCAAACCGCGGCTCAGTCGGCTTCCAATCCAACGAGTTTGATCAAGAGTACGAACGCCCGTCCAAGTCTGAACTCAAGCGCCAGTCGAACGAGTTGCAGAAACTGGGCGAACAGCTCATTGACGAGCCGCGTGACCGTGTCAAGCGCGTCCCCATGCCCGACGAGGTCAAGGACGCCATCCTCATGTGCCAGACCATCACCAACCACGAAGGCCGGCGCCGCCAGCTGCAATACGTGGGCAAGATGATGCGCACCCTGAGCGAGGAAGAAGTCGACGTCATCAAGCGCACCATCGACAGCTGGAAAGGCGCCTCGAAAGCCGAGACGGCCGCCCTGCACGCCCTGGAGCGCCGCCGCGAGAAGCTGCTTGGCGACGACAAGGCGCTGACCGTGCTGCTCGAAGAGCATCCCGAACTCGACGCCCAGCACCTGCGCACCCTGATCCGCAATGCGCGCAAGGAGCAGGCCGAGAACAAGCCGCCCAAGGCCTACCGCGAGATCTTCCAGATCCTGAAGGACCTGGCCAAGAAGGGCAAGCAAGCCGACGCCGAGGAAGCCCCGGATGACGACGCCGACGAGTGATCAGCTGGTGATCGGCCTGGTTTCGGTCTCGGACCGCGCCAGCGGCGGGGTCTACGAGGACAAGGGCATCCCGGCCCTGCAGGAGTGGCTGGCGCAGGCCATCACCACGCCCTACCGGATCGAGACCCGTTTGATTCCCGACGAACGCGCCGGCATCGAAGCGACCCTGGTGGAGCTGGTCGACGGCGCGCGCTGCCACCTGGTGCTGACCACCGGCGGCACCGGCCCGGCGCGGCGCGACGTCACGCCCGAGGCGACGCTGGCCGTGGCCACCAAGGAAATGCCGGGCTTCGGCGAGCAGATGCGCCAGATCAGCCTGCAATTCGTGCCGACCGCCATCCTGTCGCGCCAGACCGCCGTCATCCGCGAAACCGCGGACCACGCGGCCCTGATCATGAATCTGCCGGGCCAGCCGAAGTCGATCAAGGAAACCCTGGAAGGCCTGAAGGACGAGCAGGGCAAGGTGATCGTCGGCGGCATCTTCGCCGCGGTCCCCTATTGCATCGACCTGATCGGCGGCCCCTACATGGAAACCGACCCGGGCGTGAGCAAGACCTTCCGGCCCAAGTCGGCCCTGCGCCCGCCCGCGAACTAACAAGGACTATCGCATGACCCAGCTGTTGGAAAACATCGAGATCGAAACCGCCCCGAATCCGGAAGTGGCGATCATCTGGCTGCACGGCCTGGGCGCCGACGGCAACGATTTCGTCCCCATCGTGCGCGAGCTGGACCTGGCCGGCCTGCCCGGCATCCGCTTCGTGTTCCCGCACGCCAGGACCATGCCGGTGACGATCAACGGCGGCTACGTGATGCGCGCCTGGTACGACATCGTCGTCACCGACCTGACCCGCCGCGAAGACGAAACCGGCCTGCGCGCCTCGCAGCGCGAGGTCGAGGCCCTGATCGCCCGCGAGAAGGCGCGCGGCATCCCGGCCTCGCGCATCATCCTGGCCGGCTTCTCGCAGGGTTGCGCGATGACCCTGCAGACCGGCCTGCGCCATCCTGAGAAACTGGCGGGCATGCTGTGCCTGTCGGGCTACCTGCCGCTGGCTTCCGTGGCCGGCGCCGAGCGCAACGAAGCCAGCCTGCAGACCCCGGTGTTCATGGCGCATGGACGCCAGGACCCGGTGGTGCCCTTCCAGCGCGCCGAGCAGTCGCGCGACGCGCTGCAGGCGCTGGGCTACCAGGTGGAGTGGCATGAGTACCAGATGCAGCATTCGCTGTGCATGGAGGAGGTGCAGGATATTTCGGGGTGGATTCGGAAGGTGATTTCCTGAGCTCGGATTACGGGTCTGCACGCAAACTTGGGTCCCCGCCTTCGCGGGGATGACGGTCTTTGGGGCGATGGTGCTGCAAAGCCTGTCGCTACCCTAAGCTCCGTCATCCCCGCGCAGGCGGGGACCCAATTTTCTCAGCACACCACCAGCGTCACTGTTTGAAAGTAGCTTCAACCGCCTCCTCCAGCCGCGACACGATCTCCGACAGATCCGCCGCCGTCGCAATGAAGGGCGGCGCCAGCAGCACGTGATCGCCGCGCTGCCCATCGATGGTCCCGCCCATCGGATACACCATCAGCCCCCGCTCCATCGCCTTTTGCTTGAGCACCGCATGCAACCTGCGCTCCGGCGCGAACGGTTCTTTCGTCGACCGGTCCTGCACGAACTCCAGCGCCAGCAGCAGCCCGCGTCCGCGGATGTCGCCCACATGCTCGTGCACCCCGAACACGTCGCCCAGCATGCGCCGCAGGGTCGCGCCGCGGCTGCGCACGCGCGCCAACAGATCGTCTCGTTCGATCACCTGCTGCACCGCGAGCGCGGCCGCCGCCGCCACCGGATGGCCGATGTAGGTGTGCCCGTGCTGGAAGGCCCCGCTGCCCGTGCGCAGGCAGTCCACGATCGCGTGGTGCGCCAGCACCGCGCCGATCGGCTGGTAGCCGGCCGCCAGGCCCTTGGCCACGGCGACGATGTCGGGCGCCACGCCGTCCTGCTCGATCGCGTACATGGTGCCGGTGCGCCCCATGCCGCACATCACCTCGTCGGCGACGAACAGGATGCGGTAGCGGTCGCAGATCTCGCGCACGCCCTTGAAGTAGCCCGGCGTCGGCGGAATCGCCCCGCCGGTGGCGCCCACCACGGGCTCGGCGCAGAAGGCGATGATGTTTTCCGGGCCGGTCTTGAGGATGGTGGTTTCGAGTTCGTCGAGCAGGTTGGCGGTGTAGTCGTCCACGCTCTGGCGCGCCAGGCGGTCGCGGTATTCGTAGCAGGGCGCGACCCGCACCACGTCCATCAGCAGCGGCGCGAAGTCCTTGCGGCGCCACTCGTTGCCGCCCACCGCCAGCGCGCCCAGGGTGTTGCCGTGGTAGCTCTGGCGCCGCGCCAGGAACAGGCGGCGCTTCGGCTCGTTCATCTCGACCCAGTACTGGCGCGCCAGCTTGAACGCCGTCTCCATCGCTTCCGAGCCGCCCGACACCAGGTACACGCCCGTGAGGTCCTCGGGCGCGCCGGCTACCAGGCGCTCGGCCAGCTCCTCGGCCGCCTCGGTGGTGAAGAAGCCCGTGTGGGCATAGGCGCAGCGCTCGATCTGGCGGTGCATGGCGGCGATGACATCGGGGTGGCCGTGGCCCAGCGAAGAGACGGCGGCGCCGCCGCTGGCGTCGATGTAGGTCTTGCCGTCGCTGGCGCGGATCGTGATGCCGTCCGCGCCTACCGCGACGGGCGGCACCTGGCGCAAGTTGCGGTGCATGATGTGGCTCATGACGAATCCTCCGGGAGAGTACGACGATTGATCGACGATTGACGATAAGCGCGCCCGCGTCCGCTTTCTTTGATATTTTCCGCACGTCATGCAAATAAACCGCTACCGGCATCACCCATGAGCGGCCGCCTGGGACCCATCCCCCTCCAAGACATGAGCGCCGCCCAGCGCGCCGCCGCGCAAGCGATCATCGACGGCCCGCGCGGCGCCGTGTACGGCCCTTTCGTGCCCCTGCTGCGCAGTCCCGAGCTGATGGGACTGGCCCAGCGCATGGGCGAATACCTGCGCTACCGCAGCGCGGTGGGCATTCGTCTATCGGAACTGGCGATCCTGGTCACGGCCAGGCAGTGGGACCAGCAGGTGGAATGGGCGATCCACGCGCCGATCGCCGGGAAGGTGGGAATCCCGCCGGACGTGGTCAACGCGATCGCGCAGCGGCGCCGGCCCGAGGGCATGCTGGTGGACGAGGCGGTGGTGCACGATTTTTGCGTCGAGCTGCACGAGAACAAATCGGTACCGGACCGGGTGTACGAGGATGCACTGGCGCTGTTCGGGGAACAGGGGGTGGTCGACCTGATGGGGATTTGCGGGTATTACACCTTCCTGGCCATGGTGATGAATACGGCGCGGACGGCGGTGCCGGAAGGGGAGGAGTGGGTGCTGCCGGAGTAGTGGTGTGCGGTAGAACTTGGGTCCCCGCCTGCGCGGGGATGACGTTTCAGGGGGCGTGGCCGAAGCCGACACTGTGTTTGGTCAGCCCCCTAAAAAAACGTCATCCCCGCGAAGGCGGGGACCCAAGTTCGTCGAACAGCCGAACCGCTTATTTCGCCTTCGGAAACGCCACAACCTCCTGCTGCTGCTCCCCCAGCCCCGCAATCCCCAGGCGCAGCTTGTCGCCCTTCTTGAGGAAGCGCTGTGGCGCCCTGCCCATGCCCACCCCCGGCGGCGTCCCGGTCGTGATCACGTCCCCCGGCTCCAGGGTCATGAAGCGCGACACATAGCTGACGATCTGCGCCACCGAGAAGATCATGTTCGCGGTATTCCCGCTCTGCATGCGCTTGCCGTTCAATTCCAGGTACAAATCCAGGTCTTGCACGTCGAACACCTCGTCGCGCGTCACCAGGAAAGGCCCGACCGGGCCGAAGGTATCGCAGCCCTTGCCCTTGTCCCACTGCGAGCCCATCTCGAACTGGAAGGCGCGCTCGGACACGTCGTTCACGACGCAGTAGCCGGCCACGTGCTTGAGCGCCTCGTCTTCCGACACGTACTGCGCGCGGGTGCCGATCACCACGCCCAGCTCGACTTCCCAGTCGGTCTTCTTCGAGCCCTTCGGGAGCTGGATCGGGTCGTCCGGACCGGACAGGCTGCTGATCGCCTTGGTGAAGAACACCGGCTCCTTCGGCACCGGCGAACCGGTTTCCGCCGCGTGGTCGGCGTAGTTCATGCCGATGCCGATGAACTTGCCGATGCCCTTTACCGGCACGCCCAGGCGCGGGTTGCCGCGCACCAGCGGCAGGGTCTTCCAGTCGACCTTGGCCAGCTTGCGCAGCGCCTTGTCCGAGAGGACGGCGGCGTCGATGTCATCGATGATCCCGGACAGGTCGCGCAGGCGGCCCTCTTCGTCGAACAGGCCCGGTTTCTCTTTGCCCGGGCGGCCATAGCGCACCAATCTCATGCTGTGTTCTTCCTTGTGGTGAATGCAAGGGGGCGATGATACCAAAGCTCGCTATTGGCTGAGCAGATAGGCGCTGATGTCGAGGGCGTCGCGCTCGGTCACGCCCATGGCGGGCATGGCGGTCTCGGGGTCGACCGACTGCGGGTCGCGGATCCAGCGCACCAGGTTGGCCTGGGTGACGGGCAGCTGGCCGGCGATGTACTTGCGCTTGGCCAGGTCGTCGAGCGGACGGCCGACATATACCTCCGAGCCGGCGATGCCCGGGATGACGTGGCAGGCATGGCAGGCATACTGGGTCAGCACCATCTTGCCGCGCCCAGGGTCGCCCTGCACGCCCGGCGCGGGGCTGTCCTTGCCCTTGCAGCCCGCCATCAGAACAAGCGCCATGAGGAGCGCGCAGCGCATCGGCGTCATGGTGTTTCCTCCTCCTGCAATGCGGTCAGGCGCCGGTAGTCGCGCGCCGACATGCCTGGCATGGCCGACACGAAGCCCACCACCGCCCACAGTTCCCCCTCGTCCAGGTGTACTTCCCAGGCCGGCATGCCGCTCATCTTGATGCCATTGCGCGTGATCCAGTACAGCTCGCGCGCCTCCCAGCGCGCGGTGGCGTCGGACAGGGGCCCCGGCACCGGCTGCATGCTCATGCCGATGCGCGCCTGGGCCACGCCCGGACCGCCGTGGCACTGGGCGCAGTTGTCGCGGTAGAGGGCGGCGCCAAGCCGCAGCTGCTGCGGGGCGCCCAGGGCGGGCACCTTCACGCCCTGCGCATGGTGCTGGACGGAGTAGCGCATGCCCTGCTCCAGCACCGTGTACACCATGGGGAAATGCTGCTTGGTCGCACCGATGTTGTACCAGCCGCCGAACAAGACCATCGCCCCCAGCGCGCCGCCCGCCGCCGCCGCCGCCAGCGCGGTGAACAGTACGGTCTTGACGACGAGTCGCGCGCGATTCGATAGCATGCAGATGTCCGTTCTATTGAAAAAATTGCATCATTTTTTAGTATTATAAAAGCCATAGGTAAATAGCGAGAAACGATACGTGCGCTACCCCTCTCTCCGTCACGCTGTCGCCACCCTGCCCCTCCGGGCAGGCTGCGCCATCGTGCTGGCCGGCCTTGCCGCCGGCTGCGCCAAGGAAGAACCGGTCGTGAAGGTGAGCGGCGGCGACGCCGATCGCGGCCTGCAGCTCGTCCGCCAGTACCAGTGCGGCGCCTGCCATGCCATTCCCGACATACCGGGTGCGGGCGGCGACGCCGGCCCTTCGCTTGCATACGTGGGACGCCTCGGCTACATCGCCGGACGCATCCCGAACCAGCCCGCCAACATGGTGCGCTGGCTGCAGGATCCGCCCGCGCTCAAGCCCGACACCGCCATGCCATCGATGGGCGTGTCGGAAGAGGAAGCGCGCCACATGGCCGCCTTTCTGTACACCCTGCGATGAGCGCCCCCCTGCAATCCGTCCTCCATCCGGCCGGCCTTGATGCCGCCGTGATCAGCCAGTTCGCCTGGGTGCTGTTCGGCGCCGGGGGGCTGATCTTCGTGGCCGTGATGCTCCTGCTCCTGCTCAGCATGCGGCGCCAGGAACGCCCGGTACGCCCCGCGCTGTGGATCGCGGGCGCCGGCGTGGCTTTCCCGGTGGTGCTGCTCACCGCCCTGCTGGCCTGGAGCACCTGGCGCAGCGCCCAGCTGGTGCCGCAGTCCTCGCACAAGGCCCTGACGATCTCGGTCACCGCCAAGATGTGGTGGTGGGAAGTGCGCTACCGCGATCCCCGCAGCGGGCGCGAGATCGTCACCGCCAACGAGATCCACATTCCGGTCGGCACCACCGTCTACCTGGGCCTGAACGCATCCGACGTGATCCACAGCCTGTGGGTGCCCAGCCTGGCCGGCAAGCGCGACATGATTCCCGGCCGCGTCACCGGCCTCACCCTGCGCGCCGAGAAGCCCGGCGTCTACCGCGGCCAGTGCGCCGAATACTGCGGCGCCCAGCATGCCAGGATGGCGCTGCACGTGGTGGCGTCGAGCCCCGAGGAATTCGACGACTGGCTGGCGCGCCAGGCCTTGCCGGCGAAGCCGGCCGACACCGCGGTGCTGGCCCAGGGCCGCGCCGCCTTCCTGGAGCAGCGCTGCCAGGCCTGCCACACCATCCGCGGCGTGGCCGACGGCGCGCGCCTCGGCCCCGACCTGACCCACGTGGGCAGCCGCCTGCAGATCGGCGCCGGCACCCTGCGCACCCACCGCGGCGCGCTGGCCGGCTGGATCGCCGACCCGCAGGCCATCAAGCCGGGCGTCTTCATGCCGGCCTCGCAAGACCTCGACGGCGCATCGCTGCGCGCGCTGGCCGCCTACCTCGAACACCTGAAATGACGCCAGACACCCACGCGCCGGATGCGCTGCCCAATACCCTTCCCCGCCCCGGCGGCGAACTCGCCCGGCTCGAGGAAGTCTGGCGCACGCCTAGCGGCTGGCGCTTCTTCAAGTCGGTCAACAACACCAACATCGGCCTGCTCTACATCGGCACGGCGCTGCTGTTCTTCATCCTGGCCGGCATCCTGGCCCTCCTGATGCGGGTCCAGCTGGCGGTGCCGGAGAACACCCTGCTCAGCGCCTCGACCTACAACCAGGTGTTCACGATGCACGGCACCGTGATGATGTTCCTGTTCGCGATTCCCATCGTCGAGGCGCTCGCGGTCTACCTGCTGCCCAACATGCTGGGCGCGCGCGACCTGCCCTTCCCGCGCCTGTCGGCCTATGCCTACTGGGCCTATGCCTTCGGCGGCCTGGCCTTCTTTTGCACCCTGTTCGTCGGCCTGGCGCCGGACGGCGGCTGGTTCATGTATCCGCCGCTGACCGGCATGAAGTATTCGCCCGGCCTGAACGCCGACTTCTGGCTGCTGGGGATCGGCTTCATCGAGATCTCGGCCATCGCCGGCGCCATCGAGCTGATCGTCGGCATCCTGTTCACGCGCGCGCCGGGCATGACGCTCGCGCGCATGCCGGTCTACGCCTGGGCCATGCTGGTGGTGGGCGTGATGATCGTGTTCGCCTTCCCCGCCGTGATCGCCGGCACCGCCCTGCTGGAGCTGGAGCGCGCCTTCGACTGGCCGCTGTTCAACCCGGAACGCGGCGGCGACCCGCTGCTGTGGCAGCACCTGTTCTGGTTCTTCGGCCACCCCGAGGTCTACATCATCTTCCTGCCCGCGGCCGGCATGGTCTCGACCATGATCCCGACCATCGCGCGCTCGCCGCTGGTGGGGCGGCGCGCCATCATCGTCGCGCTGGTGGGCGTGGGTGTGTTCAGCTTCGGGCTGTGGGCCCACCACATGTTCACCGCCGGCCTCGGCATCCTGGAAATGAGCTTCGTCTCGGCCGCCAGCATGGCGGTGGCGGTGCCGACCGCGATCCAGGTGTTCGGCTGGATCGCCACCCTGTGGCGCGGCAATGTGCGCATGCACGCGCCCACCCTGTTCCTGCTCGGCTTCATGTTCATCTTCGTGCTGGGCGGCCTGACCGGGGTGATGGTGGCCGTGATTCCCTTCGACTGGCAGGTGCACGACACCTATTTCATCGTCGCCCACCTGCACTACGTGCTGATCGGCGGCATGGTGTTCCCCGTGTTCGCGGCCATCTATTACTGGCTGCCCCTCATCAACGGCAACCGGATGTCGGAAAGGCTGGCGCGCTGGGTGTTCGGGCTGATGTTCGGCGGCTTCAATGTCGCCTTCTTCCCGATGCATATCACGGGCCTGTACGGCATGCCGCGCCGGGTCTATACCTACCTGCCCGAGATGGGCTGGGACCTGCTCAACATGGTCTCCACGGTCGGCGCCTTCCTGTTCGCGGCGGGCGTGCTGCTGTTCGCCATCGACGTCGCGCGCACCCTGCGCCGTCCCGAACGCGAAGTCGGCAATCCCTGGGACGCGGCCACCCTCGAATGGCTGCCTTCCGAGGACTACGGCAACCGCAGCATCGCCCGGGTGAACTCCGCCAATCCGCTGTGGGACCAGCCCACCTTGTCCAGGGAAGTCGCGGAAGGCCGGCACTACCTGCCCTACACCGCCACCGGCCGGCGCGAGACCATCGCCACCAGCCCGGTCGCGGCCGAACCGCGCTACCTGATGATCCTGCCCGGCGACAGCTGGCTGACCGTGCTGGCGGCGCTCGGCACGGCGGGCTTCTTCCTGCTGCTGACCGTCAAGCTGGTGTGGCTGGCCTGGGCCTTCGGCATCGTCGCGGTCGGCGCCACCATCGGCTGGCTGTGGCAGTCGGACCGCCCGCCGCCGGCGCTTGAGGCCCGGGTGTCGCGCGACCTGGTACTGCCGGTGAATGCGCGCGGCACGGCCTCGCAATCGTGGTGGGGCACGATGATCATGCTGGTCGTCGACGCCAGCATCTTCGCCTCCTTCGCCTTCACCTACGTGCACATCTCGATGCGGCTGGAGATCTGCCCGCCGCCGGGGGCCGCGCTGCCGGAGACACTATGGCCGATGCTGTCCGCCGGCCTGCTGGCGGCCGGCTCCGCGCTGCTGTGGCTGGGCGGCCGCTTCGAACGGCGTTTCCTGCCCTGGGCCACCCTGGCGGCGCTGGGCTGCGCAGTCGCGTCCTTCCTGTGCGAATGGCAGGGCTGGCAGCTGGTGCGCCTGGACGGCACCGTCGACGCCTGGAGCGCCGCCATCGCCACCCTGCTCGGCTACCAGGGACTGCACATCGTCCTGCTGGCCATCCTCGCGCCCTACCTGTGCCTGCGCGTGTGGCGCGGCCACCTGACCAACACCAGCCTGGCGACCCTCGACAACATCGTCCTGATCTGGCACTACACCACCCTGCAGGGCATCGCCGCCATCGCGGTGATCCGCGGCCTGCCCTTGCTGATGGACTGAGCATGCACGACCACTTCTTCGTGCGCCTCGCGCGCGCCACCGCTCCCCTGATGATCTGGGCTTTGCACTTCGCGCTGTGCTACGGCCTGGCGGCGGCCCAGTGCACGCCGGGCGGGATGCGCACTGGCGGTCCGGACCGGGTGCTGCTGGGGGTGGCGACCGTGCTGGCGCTGGGCGCCTGCGTATGGCTGGGGTGGCGCGCGCGGGGGGGCCTGCGGGAGCCGGACCTGGGACTGTCCGGCTATGCGGCCGTTGCCAGCGCGCTGCTGGCCGTGATCGGCATCGCCTGGAACGGCATGCCGCTGCTGCTGGTGGCGGGATGCGCCTGACGGCAGGGCATCCCGGCTATAGTCAAGGCGTGCGGACCACCCGCCACACCGTATTCGACAGGTCGTCCGCGACGATCAGCGCCCCACGCGGATCGACCGTCACGCCAACCGGCCGTCCGCGCGTCTTTCCATCGGCATCGCGAAAGCCGGTCACGAAGTCGACCGGCTGGCCGGACGGACGTCCGTCAGCGAAGGGCACGAAGATCACCTTGTAGCCCACGGGCTTGTCGCGGTTCCAGCTGCCGTGTTCCCCGACGAACACCCCGCTGGCGTAGGCGTCGCCCATGGCCGGCAGCGAGAAACTCAGTCCGAGCGCCGCGACGTGCGAGCCCAGGCTGTAATCGGGCTTGATGGCGGCGGCAACCTTTTTCGGGTCCTGGGGTTTGACGCGGGTGTCGACGTTCTGTCCCCAATAGCTGTAAGGCCAGCCGTAGAAACCGCCTTCGCGCACCGAGGTCAGGTAGTCCGGCACCAGGTCCGGTCCCAGCTCGTCGCGTTCATTCACCACCGCCCACAATTGCCCGGTTTGCGGGTGCATCGCCAGCGCAGTCGGATTGCGCAGGCCGGTCGCATAAGGCTTGTAGGCGCCGGTCTGGGCATCGATCTGCCACACCAGGGCCCGGTCGACCTCCGCCTCCATGCCGCGCTCGGTGATATTGCTGTTCGAACCGATGCCGACATACAGGAAGCGCCCGTCGGGGCTGACGGTCAATGCCTTGGTCCAGTGATGGTTGATCTCGGCAGGCAGCTTGGCGATGCTGGTCGGCGGCCCGCCGGCCCTGGTCTGGTTTTCCTGGTAGTCGAAGCTGACCAGCTCATCCTGGTTCGCCACGTACAGCTTGTTGTTGGCAAAGGCCAGGCCGTAAGGAGCGTTCAGGTTTTCCGCAAACACGGTCTTCAGCTCATACACCCCGTCGCCGTCGGCATCCCTCAGCAGGCTCAGGCGATTGCCGCTTTTGACCTTGGTGTTGCCCTGTGCCTTGATATACCCGGCGATCACGTCCTTCGGCTTCAGCTTGGCCGCGCCTCCGCCGCGGCCTTCCGCCACCAGGATGTCGCCATTGGGCAGGACCAGGGTTTGCCGTGGAATCTTCAGGTCCGTCGCGATCGGCGTGATGGTGTAGCCCTTGGGCACGGTCGGCCGCTGGTCGCCCCAGGCGGCCGGCTCGGCGATTTTCATGCTGGGCAGCAGGCCGCGCTGCGGCTCCGGCATGGTCGGATCCGCTCCGTATGCTTGTGTGCCGCCGCCCTCCTTGGTGCATGCGCTTGCAAGCAGCGCCATGCCGATCAATGCCAAGCTGTTCGACCGCTTCATTGGACACCTCCCGAACGCTGGTCGAGGCCGGCCCAGGCGGCTGCGCAGGCCAGCAGGGTCACGATCACCGACAGCACCAGTCCGGCCGGCATCGCGGCCCATGCGTCTTTCGCATGGACGAAGGCATTGACCAGTCCAAGCACCCAGCTTGCCAGCAGCAGCAGGACATACACGAGCGGCCGTCCCGCCTTCCGCTTCGCACGGACGAGATTCACCAGTGCGAACAAAAGAGCGAGTCCGCCAAAGAGCAGGCCGCCGGCAATCAGCCAGGAGGCGAAATTGCTCCATTGGATCTGGTAGGTCTTGAAGTAGGCTATGTCATTCAGCAATGCCCCGAGAAACAGCGGGACGGCTCCGGCGAGCAGGATCGTGTGCAGCGGCCCCGGCGCGCTTCGATAGCTTGGGCCGGCGGTGGCAACGGAAGACATGGGCGACTCCTCGACAGTGATGGATGTTGTTCAAATCATATCGGCGATACCGGCGCGCCGGCGCATGCTTGAGGCCGGGGATGGATGACGCGTTGCTCA